>NZ_DJLC01000174.1:0-28721 GCF_002434875.1 Acinetobacter sp. UBA6526
CTCAGAAGTGAAACCTCTTAGCGCTGATGGTAGTGTGGCACTTGCCATGTGAGAGTAAGTCATCGCCAGCTTTTAAATTAGAAACACCCCCTCCGCTAATGCAGAGGGGGTGTTTTTTATTGGCTGATGGAAAGTAGTTGAATTAAATACAATATCGTTAGAAAAGTAGACTAAACTCGGTTAAACCATTATCAAAATTAACAATTCAATGAAAATTTCATTGCTTATAGATTACCCAGAGGCTGTTGGAAAAATTGTGAAATGGCACTATCACGAGTGGGGTCATCTCTCTTTAGAGATGACCGAAGAGGTGATATACCAAAAAGTGTTGGAAAAAGTAGCTCATCGGGATGTTATTCCTTTAGCAATCGTAGTCCACCATGAAAAAGAGTTGATTGGTGTCTTAGAGCTTAAGCGACATGAGAATAAAAACTACCCAGAATATGAATATTGGATCGGAGGTGTGTTTGTTGATCCTATATGGAGAGGACAAGGGGTCGCAGGTAGCAGGATTGCAATGGCAAAAGAAAAAGCTAAGCAATTAGATATCCACTACGCTCTATTTACAATGTGAAAGTCATAATATCGATTTATATCAAAGGCATGGTTTTAAAATAATTCATCAAGCTTCCTACCATAACATTGAAACAACCATTATGCAGTTTGAAGTTTTATTGAATCATAAAACAACATAAGTAAAACAGATGTAGTTCTATTAAAACATGTAAGTTTGAATTTTAAACTCATAAATACTTTAGAAAAATATAAGGAAAACTAAGTGCTGAGTGTGATTGTTCAATTGATGGGCGGCATTGGATTATTTCTTTTAGGTATGTCTTTGATGACTGATAGCTTAAAAGCGATTGCAGGTGAAGCATTACGGCAATGGTTGGTTCGATTTACCAACTCCCCAATAAAAGCTGTTCTATCAGGTATTGGCTTAACCGTAGTTGTGCAATCTTCAACAGCAACAACTTTAGCAACAATTGGTTTTGTGAGTGCAGGAGTATTAAGTTTCAGTCATGCAATCGGTGTGATTATCGGAGCAAATATTGGGACAACCAGTACTGGTTGGATGGTGGCATTATTAGGCCTGAAATTTTCTATAGCCAGTTTTGCCTTACCATTGATTGGGGTTGGCGCTTTATTAAAACTATTAGGTAAAGAGAAAATAGCATTTATTGGTCTAATTTTAGCAGGTTTTGGTTTACTGTTTTTTGGCATTCAAATATTACAAGATGCTATGAGTGGTGTTGCTCAATTGATTGATTTGTCACGTTGGGCTGAACCAACATTCATGATGAAATTGATTTTAGTTGCTGTCGGTATTCTCATGACGATTTTGCTTCAATCATCAAGTGCAGCGATTACAACCACATTAGCAGCCTTATCGACTCAAACAATTAATTTAGAACAAACTTTAGCACTAGTGATTGGTCAAAATGTAGGAACGGTTGCCACAGCAATTTTAGCTGCGATTGGCGCGACTACAAGTGCTAAGCGTACAGCCGCAGTACATGTTATCTTTAATGTAGTAACAGCCGTTTTTGCATTTTTACTATTGTCTCCTGCATTTATGTGGGCTTATCAGCATTTTCAATTGATTCACCAGCTTGATTCTGTGTTATTAGTTGCTGCATTTCATACGGCATTTAGTTTATTAGGTGCATGTATTTTTATGCCACTTTTACCTAAGTTTGAACAACTTATTATTCGGCTGCTTCCAGAGCAAGAACCAACGACAACACGTTATTTAGATGAGTCACTTTATAGTGTTCCTGCATTGGCGATTGCAGCAGCAGAGCGTGCGTTGTTGAAGTCGATTGCTGATATGTATAAGGTTTTGACTCGAAGTATTCGAGGAGAGATTATTGCTTCATTGGTTAATACAGATGAATATGATTGGACTCTTGCAAAAGTTGAACATTATTTAGAAGAAATGTCTGTTACGCAATCAAGCAGCGACCAGCATCGATTTATTATTTTGTTGAGGTTAGTGGTATATGTTCGAGTGCTCAAAAATGATCTAGCTGAGGTTGCAAATATTGAATCAATTCAGAAGCAAGATTCCATCTATGACTTAGCACAGCGTTTTGCCACGATTCTTGAGCAAAATATTCATTATTTATTGCAAGAACCTTTTGCAAATTTACCGAAAGGGCTAGTGAATGATCTCACTGCCATCGCTGAAGAAATGAAAGATAAACAGGAATTCGTGAGGCAGAAGCTTATAGAGGATTCTTCTCAAAAAAATGTATCTGCAACATATACACTAGAGCTTTTGGCTGCACAAAGATGGTTAGAGCATTTGGTGGTTCACTGTAGCCGTGTTGCAATCTTGTTGGGTGATACAGAGCAAGAGTTGGTGGATGAAGAGCTAAGTTTAGTGGAATAAATTTTAGTTTGAGATACGATTAATGATGATATTATGATTCTAAATATCTACTTTAAAATCATAATAATATGAGAAGAAAACTCTACTTGGATTATGTGCTCTATGCATTAATAAGCTGTTGCTTCGTGGTTGGGTATGCCTATACTCGTGGCGAATCATTCCAATGGTTGTACTTAGTAATATCTTTCATTTTTGGTATTCTTTTCATGACTTTTGTGATTGTAAGATTGCCAATTTTTAATCAGTATTATGCGCAAAGTGCTTATCCTCGCAATCTGATTATTCCGACAAAACCTATGAATAGAGCAAATCAGCGAGCAGCGCCTGTGATGTCAAGTTTATTAACAGGTGTCGTCTTAGGTGTGACCTTTTATAGCTTTGGGGTTGAACAGTTTAAAGTTGAATGCTTTGTCGGAGCTATTACTTCAGGTGTAATGAGTTTTTATTTTGAACCCAAAGTATAATTCGCCTAAACATCTAGTTTTTTCATAAAAGATAAAGTTTTCTACTTTTCTCCTCAGCTGACACGCCTATAATGATTGAGAATCATTCCAAATCTAATAAGGAAATAACATGTCTACCGATCAACAATTTCCAACACCTGCCAACTTAGGGATCGCAGTTTATTCAAATAATGCGGAAGCGATTGGTAATACACCTTTAGTTCGTATCAATCGTCTCATTAAAACTGGCGCAACTGTATTGGCAAAAGTTGAAAGCCGTAACCCTGCATTCTCAGTGAAATGCCGTATTGGTGCAGCGTTGATTGCGGATGCTGAAAAACGTGGTGTACTAAAGGCGGGGATGCATATTGTTGAGCCAACTAGTGGTAATACAGGGATTGCTTTGGCATTCGTAGCAGCAGCAAAAGGTTACCCAATTACCTTAACTATGCCAGCCAGTATGAGTCTAGAGCGTAGAAAAGTATTAAAAGCTCTAGGTGCAAATCTTGTACTGACTGAGCCTGCTAAAGGTATGAAAGGTGCAGTAGATGAAGCTGTTCGTTTAGCAACGGAAAATCCTGAACTTTATTTCCTACCACAACAATTTGAAAATCCAGCCAATCCACAGATTCATGTCGATACCACAGGCCCAGAAATCTGGCAGGCAACCAATGGACAAGTTGATGTTCTTGTCGCTGGTGTCGGTACTGGTGGTACGATTACAGGTATTTCACGCTATTTTGAGCAAGTTCAGAATAAGCCAATTTATTCTGTTGCCGTTGAACCCGCTGAGTCTCCAATCATTACACAAACAAAAAATGGTGAAAGCATTACACCTGCACCGCACAAGATTCAAGGGATCGGAGCAAACTTCATTCCTAAGAACTTAGATTTAGATTTGGTCGATGAAGTGTTGCCAGTGAATAGTGCGGATGCAATTGAGTGGGCAAGAAAGTGCGCTACTCAAGAAGGTATCTTGGTTGGTATTTCTAGTGGTGCTGCTTTGGCTGCAGCCGCTCAGATTGCAGAGCGTCCTGAAAATGCAGGTAAAACCATTGTTGTGATCCTCCCAGATAGTGGCGAGCGTTATTTATCCTCTGTACTTTTTGAAGGTTTATTTGACGAAGCTTAATTAGTTACGCTGCCAAAAAACCATGCTTTCAAGCATGGTTTTTTATTGAAGTTAGAGTGCTTTCTTCAAGGTTTTTTCATGTCGTTTGACTGAGCGTGCGTATTTTTTTGCTTTGTGGCGTGTCCAAAAACTACGTTTATAACCTGTTGGTCCAACATTGTAATAAGCAACGGCTTTTGACCAACTTCCAGCAGACTTATAGTAACTTGCCAATACAAATGCACCGCAATTGACATTGACTGTTTCATCGTACAGATTGCCTGGACAAGATTGACGCCAATGGCTTGGAATAATTTGGGTTAAACCTACAGCACCCGTTGAGGAGCGTGCAGAACTGTTATAGTTTGACTCTTGGCGAATTAGTGCTGCGAGTAGCGTGGGTGATACATCATAACGATCAGCACTTTGTACAATAATCGGCGAGATACGATTTGCAGTATTGGGTGATACAGAATAAGCAGTTTGTAATCCTGAAGATAATTGAGTAGAGCGATGGGCAAATGATCCACTAAGACTGCTACATGCACTCATGCTGATGGCAATCACAACAAGACTGATTTTTAAAAATACTGAGCTTAAATTTTTAAAGGTGATATGTTGATCAGACGTAGATGTTATTTGCAAAATATTGAACCGTCAAATGAAGCTATATGGATGGTATTAATTCAATTTGAATGAGTCAAGGCGGTTATTTTATCATGTTGATAAACTTAAAATTCAGTTTGTAAAAAAGCCCCGACATCCTGTCGAGGCTTTTTCATATTTGGTTTCTTGCCGTTAACTCCTGTCAACGACCACGTCCTGTCCTTCTTGTTGTTCTGAATGAGACTTCCTGTCTCTTTCTCTTTATGATTCTCATCATAGAACTATATACTTTAGTCGTATATTCGCCAATCACGGCAACCTGTGTACGTTTAAACTTACAGGGCTTCTTTTAAAGCTTGCTCATGGCGTTTTACTGAGCTGGCATATTTATGTGCCTGTTGCCGCATATAGAGGCTTCTTCTATAGCCTGTTGGTCCTACATTGTAGTAACCCAATGCTTTGATCCAATCACCTGTAGATTCATAGTAACGAGAGAGAATATATGCACCGCAATTAATATTTATTTGCTCATCATAAAGATTACCTGGGCAGGTCTGTTGCCAAAACTTAGGGCGAACTTGAGTTAAACCAACCGCATCTGCGGATGATTTTGCGTTGCTAATATAGCTTGACTCTTGGCGGATGAGAGCTGCGAGTAAATGCGGTGAGATGTTATAGCGATCAGCAGTTTGTAAAATAATGGGTGCAATACGATTTGCAGTGGTGGGATGAACCGAATAAGCGTTTTGAATGCCCGTAGAAAACTGCTGAGAATGGTTAACTGTTGGTGCTTTAGTGGTGCTACAGGCAACGGTTAAATATGAGCTTAAAAAAAGGATACACAACTTCAGACACGTATTTTGGAATCGAGAAAAAGAGAACTTGTTGTAAGTTATCATCGTTGAAAAAGTTTAACCATCATATAAAAAACAAGCGGATAGTATGGAGGTCAACTTATTGAGTCAATGGTAGCTGTTTAGCTAAATCGTTTGTTTTTATATATTCAGCTGGATCTAGTTCATATAAAAAAAGCCCCGACATCCTGTCGAGGCTTTTTCATATTTGTTTCTTGCCGTCAACTCCTGTCAACGACCACATCCTGTGCATCTTGTTATTCTGAATGAGACATCCTGTCTCTCTATAGTTTTATAGTATAGCGATAAATACTTGAGAGCATATTCGTCAATTGCCACAGCTTGCTGTACGTCAAAACCTACAAAAGATCCTAAAAATTTTCTAGCGATCTTTAAGAATAAAATTAACCATTCTTTGAGCGATAGGTGCACAGACCAACACACTTGGAAAAGCAAACATCCAAGCGACGATCCATGCTGACATCCACATTGAAAAGAAATGCTCAATAAAACCAACTGCTTTAAGTGTGGTAATTCCTGAAATCAAAAAAGACATCATACAAGACAAAATGAATGGAAATAAAAGCCTTGAAGCCTTCATCAGTTAGCCCCTTGGTATGCACTTAAGATCAATGCAATGTTGTGCCTAAATAATGGAGCCGTTTTAATATCACCAACATCAAATGCATGAGCTGCACTGGCATGTTCGGCTTGAGCCATTAATCCAGACCATGAACCTAATCGATTGACTGCCTCAGTATAGGCAACGCCATGATGTTGGCTAGGTCGTATTGGATTGCCGACCCATATCATACCGTGTTGCATACAAAAGGTGAAAAGTGAAATAAGCGTTGACTGTTTATCTCCTGCAGGAAGAGATGAGACCGTAAATCCTGCCGATAATTTTCCTTTAAAGCTTTGCTTTTTCCATAAAGGGCCAGTGCGATCCATCAGCTGTTTGAGAGGACTAGATACACCTCCAAGATAGGTAGGTGAACCCCAAATTAAAGCGTCATATTGAATAAGTTGCTCAGGCTGATGTATTAATTGTTCGGTTGTAAATAAATCAATTTGAATATGATCGACCAGCGCAGCCCCGAGTTGAATTTGCTCGGCGATAAATCGGGTATGACCTTGGTGACTATGATAAATAATTGCGATTGATTTCATGATTGAGGCCCTTAATTGAATAATTTTAAAAATTTGGCTGCGAGATATAAACCACACCCGAAGATACCGTGGTTGATGAGACTTTTAAGACGGTTGAGCCAAGGCTGCGGTGTGTTTGCAGCAGCTATGCCAGCGCCCAATGCAGGTTGCATAATCAAAAAGGGAACTAGCACCGTAATCAGGCCGAAAGCGAAAGCGCTATAAAACTCTGGCTGAATGAGCCAAGTTTCCCCCATGAAAAGAATAAAAATAAAAGCAAATAAGACACCGACACTGTAATGCGTACACCAACCCAATAGAGATTCATGTTGAATCTGAGGACTTTGGCTAATCGGGTGATGTCGAATTTTTCCTTTAAATATCCAACCGATCCAACGTCCCAATAAGGCGAAATTTAAAGTCGGAATATTCAGTTGCATTAGGATGAATAACCAAATATCCATGACAATTGTTGCACCAATACCTAAGACGAGTATCTGAAATAATTGCTCGAAAAAGTTCATGAATTCACCTCAATTCCAGCTCTACAAATGTGATAAATTAATTGTGCAAGTTCAAGTCAACTTGAAGTCAAGAGGTATTTATGGATATTGGTGAAGTCGCAAAAAAAGCGAATGTTGCCCCTTCAACTTTACGTTTTTACGAAGAGAAAGGATTAATCAAATCTATTGGGCGACAAGGTTTGCGTCGTCAATATGCCAAACAAGTTTTAGATCAGTTGGCATTGATTGCATTGGGGCGCGCAGCTGGTTTTTCTTTAGATGAAATTGCAACAATGTTTGGACAGGATGGTCAGCCACAGCTAGATAGAGGTTTATTGAATGAAAAAGCCGAACAGCTCGAGAAGATGACACGACGGCTACATTTCATTAGTGAAGGTTTAAGGCATGCGGCAGTTTGCCCAGCGGAAAATCATATGCAATGCCCAACGTTTCAAAATTTTTTAAAAGCTGCAATTGCTGGAGAGTATCAGCCGACCAAGCTGTAGCAAAAGTATCAGAGTAAATAGGCATGTCATTGTATCGCCATAAAGATTTCATTTTATTGAAGTCAAAGTTTCATAAAAGCTTGTTCTAATTTTCTTAATTTTTTTACCAAACGTATAAAATGATGAACAAGAAAACCGTATTGGCTTTGATCTGCGCGACAACTTTTGGATTAAGTGCCTGTAATGATGATAACCAAGATCAAAATACATCAACAGACAAAGTCACCGAGCCAACTTTGGTTTCTTTTGCCAAACTTCCTGTTGAAACATACGCAGCTGGCCCTGATTCTGGTCAAGCAGTTCAAGGTGCCAATGGAATTTATCCGCCTTTCAAAGGGCAGCCTGTACAAGGCTTTTCTGCTGCACTGAAAAACGATGATGGCAGCTATATGGCGATGTCTGATAATGGTTTTGGTACACAAGATAATTCAGCGGATTATTTACTTAGAATTTATAAGCTAAAAGCTGATTTTAAAACTAAGTCGAAAGGAACTGGACAAGTCGAAGTACAAAGCTTTATTCAGTTACGTGACCCGAATAAGCGCATTCCATTTGATATTGTGAATGGCAATACCGCTGAGCGCTTATTGACAGGTGCAGATTTTGACCCTGAGTCTATGCAACGCACAGCGGATGGAACATATTGGATTGGTGACGAATTTGGCCCATATTTACTTCATTTTTCCGCTGAAGGCGTCTTGCTCGATGCGCCTATTCCTCTGCCGAATCCATTGAACCCATCGCAAGAATTACGTTCACCACAAAATCAATTCAACAAAGCCAATATCAATTATGTTGAACCATTGGTTCCACAGAGTGGTGGTTTTGAGGGAATGGCAATTTCTCTAGATGGAAAATATTTATATCCACTGCTTGAGAAGCCATTGAAGTCGATTCGAGAAGGTGAGCGTTTATTATTAATTTCTCAGTTTGATGTGCAGAAAAAAGCTTATACAGGACAATACTATTGGTTCGCTTTAGATAGTAAAGCCACGAATATCGGTGATTTCCAGTTGTTCAATGACAAAGAAGGCATCATCATTGAGCGTGATGCCAGCCAAAATAATTTGGGTGGCTATAAGAAATTAATCAAGATTAAGTTTAATGATGCAACTCAAACGGTAGCGCGTGAAGACTTGGTTGATTTAATGAAGATTGCCAATCCAAATGCTTTATATGGTGTTGCACGAGAAGGTGATATTGGTACAGACCGTATTTTTGCATTCCCATTTGAAACGATCGAAGATGTGATTATTGAAAATGGTACAACGCTGACTGTGCTGAATGATAACAATTTTCCAGGTTCAACGGGGCGTAATGCCAAACTGGCGGATGATAATGAAATTATTCAAATTCGTTTACCAAAAGCACTATTTTAAACTTTAGGTCAAAAATGGCCGAAATGATCATTTCTCATTTTGGTTGAAGGCGTATACTGATCAGGCATAAGGAGTCGTAATGTCTGAGTCAGTTATACGCCCAACTCATATCGAATATGGTTCGAAATCGTTTACAGCGATTTTATGGTCATTATTTTTTGCTGGTTTTGCTTCATTTTCATCGTTGTACTGTGTGCAGCCGATGATGCCAATTTTTGCAAAGTTCTTTGCCGTGACTCCGACACAAAGTAGTTTACCTCTTTCTTTTTCAACAATTGCGCTCGCAATCGGCTTGTTATTTACAGGCTTTATTTCTGATCGGTTTGGACGTAAACCGATCATGGTGTTTGCTTTATTTCTCGTCTCTGTGCTGCTACTGGTCAGTGCATCTTTTCCTGTTTGGGAAATATTTCTCACGACTCGCATTTTTATTGGCTTGGCAGTCAGTGGTGTTGCCGCAGTTGCAATGACCTATATCGGTGAGGAAATAGCTCAGAACGATATTGGCTTTGCCATGGGATTGTATATTTCGGGCACTGCGATTGGTGGTATGGGGGGGCGTTTGATTGCTGGGGTCTTGGTTGACTTTATTTCTTGGCAATCGGCAACGTATATCATCGGTTTTTTAAACTTTATTATTGCGTGTCTATTTTATTTATTATTGCCGAAATCACAGCATTTTAAACCGTATCCATTCCGTTTTTCGCGTTTCAAAGCTGCATTTGAACAGAACCTAAAAGATCCTAAATTGCGTATTTTATTTGCACAAGGCTTTATTTTAATGGGCTGTTTGGTGACAGTATTTAACTACATCAGTTATCACCTGTTAGAAGCGCCATTTCATTTGTCACAAACATGGATTGGTCTGATTTCGATTGCTTATTTAGCGGGTATTTATAGCTCTCCTAAAGCGGCGAAATGGGGCTTTCAGTATGGGCGCGATAAAGTGCTTCCTATTTTACTGTTGACTATGATGGTAGGTTTGCTGATTACCTTGATTCCAACACTTTGGGCGATCTTACTTGGCTTAACGATTTTTACTTTTTCTTTCTTTGCCGCACATTCAACCGCCAGTAGTTGGGTTTCAGTACAAGCCGTACAATATCGTGCAGTCGCATCTTCTTTATATCTGTTCTGTTATTACATTGGTTCGAGTTTGCTTGGTAGTAGCGGCGGCTTGATTTGGGAAAATTTTGGTTGGGTTGGGATCAATTTCAGTGTAGCGATGGTGTTGGTGCTTGGGCTAATTTTAGCGGTTCATCTTAAACGCTTATAAGATATTCTATTTGCTAGAATTTGTACTAATTAACTAAATTTTAACAAGGATAATAAATTTGAATCATTTAGAAAGTTTGATTGCGGAATATTATGATTGGAAGGGATATTTAGTTAAGAAGAATCTGAAAGTCGGTAAGTTGAGTCATGGTGGCTGGGAAATGGAATTGGATGTCATCGCTTTTAATCCAATTAAACAGCATTTAATCCATATTGAACCATCTACAGATGCATATTCATGGGAGATCAGAGAAAGTAGATTTAAGAAGAAATTTGAGTCTGGTGAAAGATATATGTTTAGTAACGTTTTTCCTTGGTTAGAAAAGAATACACCTGTCGAGAGGATTATTATTTTGCCTGCACATCCAGCAGGTCGAGATTACTTGTGTGGAGCTAAAATTTTTTCGATTGATGAGTTTATGTTTAAAATAAAGAAAGACATAATTGAATGTGGAAAAATGTCAAGAAATGCAATTCCTGAGCAATATCCATTATTAAGAACCATTCAATTACTAACCAATGGTTATTACAAAGTACATGAAAAATGATGTTTAAGAAACTCAGTTTGAGTAAAGTTTGTACAAATTAATTTCTATTTCATTGTTTTTGCATATTTTATAATCAACAAAAATGAATGAAATTCATGTTAAAATGATCGGCTTTCATTTTAGGGGCTAAAATACCACCAGCCCCATAGATGTCTCTCCTCCATCTGCTAGCCGAGATTCGCAAGCCATGTCTACTGCCTACACCATGCAGACCGCGCCAAAAGCGCTGTTTGATTACGACAAATATTGGGCGTCGTGTTTTGAACCCGCACCATTTTTGCCGATGTCACGAGAAGAAATGGATCTGCTCGGTTGGGATGCATGTGACTTTATTTTGGTGTGCGGTGATGCTTATATCGACCATCCTTCATTCGTATCAGGTGTGATTGGACGTGTACTTGAAGCACAAGGTTTCCGAGTTGGGATTATTGCGCAACCCGATTGGACCAATGTTGAAAGTTTCCGAGTATTAGGTAAACCAACAATCGCATGGGGTGTGACTGCGGGGAACATGGATTCGATGATTAACCGTTATACGGCTGATCGTAAGATACGTTCTGATGATGCGTATTCTCCAAACAATGAAGCGAACAAGCGACCAGACCGTGCGGCAACGGTTTACTGTCAGCGTTGTCGTGAAGCGTTTCCTGACGTTCCAGTGTTATTGGGTGGTATTGAAGGCAGCTTGCGCCGTATTGCGCATTATGATTACTGGTCAGACAAGGTTCGCCGTTCGATTTTAATGGACTCGAAAGCAGACCTGTTGATGTATGGTAATGGTGAACGTGCCATTATCGACGTCATGCATCGTTTAGCCAAAGGTGAGAAAATCCACGAGATTACGGATGTTCGTGGTACAGCATTTATTATTAATAAACATAACAAAGCATCTAAAGCAAAATTCGTTGAAATTGCTAGTAATGACATCGATACCATTGGACGTGTTGATCCAATTATCAATCCCTATGTGATGACTGAAGATATTGATGGCTGTGAAGTTGAAAAAGAAAAAGGCAACTCACTGGCACAGTATCAAAATTTCCAAAAAGAAATCGTTGCTAATCCAATCGTTCGAGAAGGGGATAATTTAGACCCTGATACTCAGATCGTACAATTAAAACCTGCACCATCAAAAGCAATTAAACATAAGCTGCCGCCGCGTGAATTGGCAGTGATTCGTTTGCCTTCGTTTGAAGAAGTTGCTGATGATCAAGTACTTTATGCACATGCGAACCGTATTTTGCATTTGGAAACCAATCCGGGGAATGCGCGTGCCTTGGTGCAACGTCACGGTGAGCGTGATGTTTGGATTAATCCGCCACCCATTCCGCTAACGACTGAGGAAATGGACTACGTATTTGATTTACCGTATGCACGTTTACCGCATCCTGCGTATGGCAATGCACGATTCCCTGCATTTGATATGATCAAATTCTCGGTCAATATTATGCGGGGTTGTTTTGGGGGGTGTACGTTCTGTTCGATCACTGAACATGAAGGCCGTATTATCCAAAACCGTTCGGAAGATTCGATTTTACGTGAAATTGAAAAAATTCGTGACACTGCTCCCAACTTCACTGGGATTATCTCGGATTTAGGTGGGCCTACGGCAAACATGTATCGTTTGCACTGTAACGATCCTGAAATTGAGAAAAACTGTCGTAAACCATCCTGTGTCTATCCGGGGGTGTGTCAGAACTTACATACCGATCATGCACCATTGGTTCAACTGTATCGTAAAGCACGTGAAATCAAAGGTGTGAAGAAGATTCTGATTGGTTCTGGTCTGCGTTATGACCTTGCGGTACTGAATCCTGAATATGTGAAAGAGCTGGTACAGCACCATGTCGGTGGCTACCTGAAAATTGCGCCTGAGCATACTGAAAATGGCCCATTATCGAAGATGATGAAACCGGGGATTGGGACTTATGATCGCTTCAAGCAAATGTTTGAGCGTTTCAGTAAGGAAGCAGGTAAGGAACAATATTTAATTCCTTACTTTATTGCTGCACATCCGGGGACCACGGATTACGACATGATGAATTTGGCGATTTGGTTGAAGAAGAATGGCTTCCGTGCTGATCAGGTACAAACCTTCTATCCATCACCAATGGCAACTGCGACCACGATGTATTATTCAGGCAAAAATCCGTTGTCTAAAGTGGCGCGTTATACTGAGAATGTCGATATTGTGAAGGGTGAAAAACGTCGCCGTCTGCACAAAGCATTCTTACGTTACCATGATCCAAATAACTGGCCATTGTTACGTGAAGCTTTGAAAGAAATGGGACGTTCAGACCTCATTGGTAATTCAAAGCAGCATTTGATTCCGACGTATCAACCTCAAGGTACGGCTGAAGGTGAATATAAATCAGCGCGTAAGAAGAATTCGAGCGTTGCTGGAGATTCTGCAAAACGAAATGGTCAACAAAATCAGCCACGTTCCCAGTCAGGTCAAAAACGTCCACAAAAAGGGCAGATTTTGACTCAACATAATGGTTTGCCGCCACGCGAGACAGGTGAGAAAAGACCATTTTCAGGAAAGCCTAAACAGAAAGCCAAAGCACAGCGCTAACTGAACAAAAGAAGGCATTCAATAGAATGCCTTCTTTTTTAAATAATATTGTGAGCTGTGTCACATCGGCTTTAATTTTTCATAACGCAATAGAAACATATACTGACAATATCAACTTGAATATTTACTGCTCGATGATTATAAATAAAGGGGCAGCAAACTTTTACGACTTTGGTCGGCTTGTAAAAAAGGATGAATAATTTTAAGTTTGTCTTGCTAAAATGACTTTGCTATCGCTTGCTTTTGACTAAAAAAGTATTGATTAAAAAAATTGGCATCATAGCCAAAATGATTATAAAAAATCTAAAGGATTGGTTAGAAATGTATTATTTCATAACAATAGTAGGATTGCTGCTAATTGCAGCACTTGTGCTTCGGCGTTTACATCAAAATCAACGTCAAGACAGCCCCTTAAAGAGACGTGGTATTCTCACCATTTCAGAACAGATCACCTTGATGCGTCTTCAGGCTGTGTTACCAAGACATACGATTTTAGCGCATGTGTCTTTTGATGCATTATTAACGACTAAATACGCTCATACGCGTCGTAAATATCAAGGTTTAGTTGCTGATTTCGTTGTATTAGATCAACAACATCAGGTTCTGGTTGTGATTGAGATTGTTGATGAGTCTTATGTGAACCGTCTTCATCAAAAAGATTATCAAGATAGTTTGCTTGAACTGGCTGGTTATCGAGTCTTGCGTTATAGCAGTATTCCAACCGAGCAAGAGTTACGTGATGATTTGGTATCTGATCCATTAGAACCCAATACCACAATTTCGACAGTATCAACAGGTATGGTACAAGCAGAACATATCGTGAAATATAATATGTTCGCGGCAAAGTCTTAATCTGGCTTCACGGCTGTTACCGTCATTTCAACTAAAACATCAGGTGCATACAGTTTAGATTCTACGCAGGTACGTGCTGGGGGATGACCCTCAGCAATCCACGCATCCCATACTGCATTCATGGCTGTATAATCTTTCTCAATGTCTTTTAAAAAAATCAGCACGGATAAAATATGTGTTTTATCTGTTCCCGCTTCTGCAAGTAAACGATCAATATTGTCTAAGGTCTGCTGTGTCTGTGCAGCCGCATCTACACTGGTATCATCTGCAAGCTGACCTGCCAAATGAACTAAATTTCCTGAGATTGCGACTTCACAGAAACGAGAGGTGACATGTAGTCGTTGCACAGACATTTTATGTTCCTAATAAGAATAGATTTTGTTTGATTGTAATAGATGAGATAAACCTAGAGTGTAAATTTGTTTTAAGTCAAATCCTAAAAGCTTGTATTTCCATCAGGTGACGTTGATAGAAAAATAAAGCACAGCGTTGTTGTGGACAGATAATCAAGCTGCCCAAATTTAAAAATTGAATATTGGCATGTCGTAGTTGATTTAAACAGGCCGCGATTGAACTATGAAGAGGGCACAGTTGTTTCAGTTGGCTAATCGTTGCATAAGCGCTGTGATACATATCATTATTCCTTTTCAATTTTGAAAGAAATGGGCGAAATTGCTTCGCCCAACGATGATTTATGTGGTTTGTTGTTCAGATTGATACCAGTTGACATGACGTGTAATGAACATGACGCAGGCGATGAGAATGAAGGAGAGAATGGAGCCAAATAAGAAGGTCTTACCGCTAGATTGTAGTAATAGATACATCATGCTGTACAAAATGCTTAGCAGAACTCCAAATAAAAATGCGGCTTTAAATCCTTTAACGACGAAATACAAATACCATGTGATTAAGCCGATACACGCGATTGCCGCGATCAGATATGCCCAAGCGAATGCATAGTATTCACTGATTGAAAGCAATAAAACAAAGAATACGCCTTGTGCCATCGCAACAAGTGCATATTGGATGGGATGGATTTTTAGTTGTTTTAAAACTTCGAATAAAAAGAAGCATCCAAAGGTAATAATGATCACCATAACACCATATTTTATGGCGCGATCTGTTTGTGTATAGATGTTTACAGGGTCTAAAAATTGAGTAGAAATACCAGAAATACTGGTTCTTGACGCATTACTTTCATATTGATTGTCTGGATTCTCTCTAGAATTTAGCGCTTGATAGAAACATTGGCTATTTTCACATAGGGCGATACGATCCAAATTTCGTTTACCTAAAGCGATATTTTTCCAGTCAGCCTGAAAGTGGTTTTTCTGATTGAGTTTTTTGAATGGCAAACTTTGTCCATCATATTTTACATCGCTCCAATCTCCTTGAGCTTGATAGGTCATTTCATAGCTGGTTGGAATAAAACTAAATTCACTGAGTCCTTCAAGTTCAAACTGTAGATTAAACTTAAAACCTTGTTGAAATTTTTGAATCAGTTCTGGATATTGTTGAGTGGTAATATGCATTAAATCAAAGCTATTTTTTCCTTGGCTTTGTTCATAAAAATCAAATTTATAGGTCTTATTTTCGATGTTTAGAATAGGTTTAGCATTGAGTCCACGAGCATCTTGAATCGGGAAGATGATTTCGGCTTGATCCCATAGATAATCACGTTGAGATTTATTCTCGATTGCTTTAAAAGAACCTTTGCCTGACATTGAATTTTGATAGCTAATCGCTTTGTAAATTGTGCGCTTATATGTGTTATCGGATACTTTGAATTGCGCACGCCAGTCCGTAGATTCTGCACCTAGAACAATAAAAAGAGTTTGGTTGCAGCTATAGGTTTTCTTATCCTCATTTGTGCATGTTGTTTGGACTTGATAGGGCAGTTTTAAGTAAGGTGCGATGATTTGTTGTGGTCGAATTTGTTCATTTGCAATATCATTAATCACTTGTTGTTGATAGCTTTGGCGTTCAGAAACGAGATTGGAAATAAATAGAAGTCCAATATAGAAAATGAAAATCAGAAACAAGATTGCTCCGATTTTAAGATGAATAAAGTTACGGCGCATGGTGGAATCCATTGGCATAGTGATATGACAAGTATTCCAAGGTGATATGCATTTTGAATGCGCTAGATTTGAAGCTTATGTGAAGTTTGTATGAAGTGTCAGTGTGACCAGTACGCCAGAGTGATGATTCTCTAAGAAATCGAGAGTATTTGCAGAGATGTTTTGAATCGTAATTTTACCTTGATGTTGCTGAATAATGTGTTGAACAATACTTAAACCAATCCCTGTACTACGTTGCTGATTATGTGGTCGAGGCAATGAAAAATAAGTCTCAAAAATACGATTGATCGCGTATGAAGGGATAGACTCTCCCTCATTAAAAAATAAAATTTCGATTTGATGATTCGCATGATCTTGTTTGAGATGAACTGCTATTTTTCCATCGGGAGGGCAAAAGTCCCTTGCATTATCAAGTAGATTATTTAGCGCCTGTTTCAGCCAAAAGGGATCGGCATATATGCTGCAATATTCAGGTAGTTCCAGTTGAATATGGAGATTTTTGAGTTGTAAGGCACTATTTTGCTGTAAAAAGCATTGTTTTAATAATAGGCATAGATCTAATGTTTGGAACTCAAGCGCATGATCATTTTTTTCTAAACGCGTTAATAAAAGCATTCGTTCGATCAAAGACTGTAAGCGCTGACTTTGCTGCATGATATGTTGTGCAAATTGCTGTTGATCTGCTGGTGGTAGATCATCTTGCAATAGCTCTGCACTGGCTTGAATGGCAGTCAGTGGGCTTTTTAGCTCGTGCGTTAATGTATTGACGTAATTTTCAACATAGGCTTTATCTTCAAGTTTCTCACGCATTTCACTGAGTGCTTGGGTCACTTGATTGAGTTCTTTGGCTGAATAAAAGAATGGAGCTTGATTCACAGGTGCAAGTGCTTGCGCATAACGACGAACCCGATCAATGCTATGTTTAAGCCAATACGCCACTATACTGGCAAGCAAAAGACTGAGCGCTGCTATCCAAAGTGCTTGATAAATCAATTGTTGTTCAGCACGAGCAATATAGGGCTGTACTGACTGGTTGGGCTTACCGATACTGACGACGCCGAGCAACTGTTGTTTATAAATAATTGGTGCTGCGATATGCATCACACTGCTATTGCGGTCATCAGGGTTCGTTGCTGTAGAGCGCGCGCCGTATTTTCCTCTTAAGGTTAAATAGACGTCATTCCATTGAGAATAATCCTGTCCAACTGCTTTTCCTTCTGAATCATAAATCACAATGCCATGCTGATCAGTAATATAAAGCTGTTGATTAATTTCTTCTTTTTTATGCTGCCAAATGGTTGCATCAAGTTGACGAGATAATGCAGCTTGAATTTTTTGATCAAATTCAGGCGTATTGACTTGATGTTGATACACATCTTCAGCAATGAGTTGGGCAATAATATTGGCATTTTCGGCAAGTGTATCTTCGACCACTTGTCTTACATTGGGTTTCACTTGTTGAGTGAGTGTATAAGCGATAAAGCTTAAACTGAGTACAACGACTAAGCTAAAGAAAAACCAAATGCGAATAAAGATGGACATTTAACAGATTTCCTTTTGCGAAGGAATGGATAATAAGCTGTAAAATGTAAAGAAGCTTATGCCAAAGAATGATCCAATAAAAAAGAGAAAAAATCCCATAAAGTAAATAAAAGCAATGCTATAAAAGTAGAATGAAATCTTATTAAAAATTTGTGTTGGGCATAGTAAAAAGAATACCGATAAAAATACAATGATTAAACAATTTAGAGAAAAATCAGGGTAATATACAAAACGTCCAATATTGCTAGAAATTGGATAATAACGTTCAGGTGGATTTGTTAAATATTCTCTTAAACAAAATCCTAAAAAAATAATATGAAAAAGTAAAAAGGTGATTAAAGCAAACCTCTTTTTATGTTGCCATAGCGTGAATAAATTTGATGTATTTTGAATTATAGTTTTATTCATTTTTAATCCATCATTAATTATTTTTTAAACTATAACCAAAACCACGATGGGTTCGTATTGGATCATCAGGGGTAATTTGTTTGAGCTTTTGCCTTAAGCTTTTGATATGTGTATCGACAGTTCGTTCCAAACTATGCTCTGGGTGTTCCCAAATATGGTCCATCAATTGTTGGCGACTAAAGACCTGCTCAGGATGTTGAATTAGCAAAAATAACAAGCGGTATTCATATCGCGTAAGTTGCAACATTTGCCCATGATATTGGATTTGTAAGGATTGTGGATTACATGCCCATGTTGCCGATTGCAAAGTAACGTCAGTTTCAGGAATGTCAATTGATGTGGTTACAGGTTGTGCATGATTCTCCATTCTACGCCAAATGGCTTTGATTCTCGCCACGATTTCTCGCGCGCTAAATGGCTTGCTGCAATAATCATCAGCACCAATTTCCAGCCCTACAACACGATCAATTTCATCATCGCGAGCGGTTAAAAAAAGTAAAGGGGTATGATCTTTTTTGCGAAGTTGTTTACACACTTCAAAACCATTCATATCAGGTAAGCCGACATCAAGAATAATAAAATCAAAAGTCTGTTGAGAGAGTAATTGGAGTGCTTGTGTTCCTGTATTTGCCCAACTGACACTCCAACCTTCACGTTCAAGCGCATAACGTAGTGGCAACACAATCGCGGCTTCGTCTTCAACACAAAGAATTTGTTTAGGGTTCATGATGTCGTTGTAATCAATTGTTTTCTGATTTTATTAAATTGAGTTTATCTGAACTTGTTGAGCAATGCAGAAGAATCTAAGAATTTTTATCGCTAGCGGGAAAATGTATGAAGGACACCAAAAGTGCCCTGTAATATTCGGATTTGATCGTCACGCCAACCACAGGAGCAGATGCTAAAAGCGAGGATTTCTTTAGCATGGGCAGGTAACAAGGATAAAGTTACTGCGTTGCTTAGAGTACTGAAAACTGGATAAAAAGCAAACATAAATTTAAGTGAGCGCTGTGCTTTTGTGTAAAAAATCAGCACTACCATAAGGAAAGTTGGGATTCTTCCTGAGCTTGTTGAAGTTGATATACCCCAACACCGACTAAGCGGAATTGAAAATCAGGATCTATATGCATTTCTTCGAGTAGTTGAATCACAACTTGTTGTAAATCATGTTGTGATTGCAAAGGACTTTTAAAGCTCTTGCTGTGTTGTAGTACCTGAAAATTCTTGAGTTTTAATTTGACGTTTACACCACGCGCCGTAAGTTGTTTCTTATTCAGGCTGCGCCAAACTTGTTCACTGAGCGGTTGCCAAGCATGTTGGCATTGAGCAAGGGTATAGTCATCATCAAAGGTGATTTCTTTTGATATTTGTTGGCGTTCACGCTCCGCTTTTACAGGGCGATGATCAATGCCTTGCGCATATAAATACAGTTGCTTTCCATATTTACCGAAATGATGAATCAGCACATTTTCTTCAATTTGTTGCAGATCACCAAGCGTATGAAGATTGAGCTGATTGAGTTTTTCTTGAGTAACTTTACCGACCCCTGGAATTTTATTCAGCGCTAAATCTTGGATAAATTTTAGGACTTGATGGGGCTTAATCACAAATAAACCATTGGGTTTATTCCAGTCCGATGCAATTTTTGCCAAAAACTTATTTGGAGCAACACCTGCAGAAGCGGTCAGCCCCGTAACTGCAAAAATATCAGCCCGAATTTGTGTCGCAACTTCCGTTGCGCTCGGAATATTTTTTAAATTTTCCGTGACATCTAAATAAGCTTCATCTAAAGAAAGTGGTTCAATGAGCGGTGTATATTGTTGGAAAATCTGATGAATTTGAGCTGAAACTTCACGATATTTTTCAAAATGTGGTTCGATCACCACAACTTGAGGGCAGAGCTTTTTTGCCTGTCCCATCGACATTGCTGAGCGTAAGCCAAATACACGGGCAGGATAAGATGCTGCTGCGATGACGGCACGAGGATGATGAGAGGAAATGACCACAGGTAAGTCTTTAAGCTCAGGGCGATCTCTGAGCTCGACTGATGCATAAAAGGCATCCATATCGATATGAATGATTTTGCGCAGTTCATTTGGCATCTTGAATGCCTTGTTCTTGTAAAAACAGAAACCATTGTTTCGGTGATTCTGCATAGACATTTAAGTCCACTGCTTTAGGCACGCCTTGAATTTTACCTTGACTGGTATGCTGCCAAAACATCCATTTTCGACCATCTTTCAGTTCAGGTTTTGATTCATAATCTCTCACCCATAAAGGTGTTTGATTAAAATTGCCCATCAATACGATGTGGTAAAAGCTTTTAGAAATATAAAAAATGGGCTGTTTACCGTAATGCTTCTGAAGTTGGTCGTGCATTACTTGGATTTCTTTAAGCAACTGCTCTTTGGTATAGGTATTGATACAATTACTGTCATATTCGAGATCGATGACAGGCGGTAATGCATCCGTCTTATTTGGCACAGTCGCTATAAAATTTTCTGCTTGAACTTGTCCATCGCGACATAAACGATAGAAGTGATAGGCACCGACATGTAAACCCTGTTCACGCGCTTTTAGCCAGTTTTCTTGAAATTTTCGATCTTTAAAGTCACCACCTTCAGTCGCCTTGAGATAAACAAACTGATAATGCTGTGGTGAAATCTTTTTCCAATCAATATCTCCTTGATGATGAGATACATCAAAACCACGAATTGAATAATCTTTTGCAGATGCTTTCTGTTGGTAGAACAAACCGAAATAGCTCACTAATCCAAGCATAAGTGCTAAACCAACACTGGTGAGCGTTGGATAGTATTGGGCAAGTCGCTGTTTCGGTTTTGTCTTGGTCATGGTTGTTCAGTTATGCGATTTCGAGTTGAGTATCAGATTTACAATATTGATCATGCAGTAATTGTACGCGTTTCGCTTTGGGATGGCTGAGTTGGTGACCAAATTGTTCCACAAATCTACAGGATGCATAATTTTGAGCATGCTGTTGATAGTTTTGAACCCAATCTGCTCGTTGTGTGATACGTTCTTGCTGAACGGGCCATATCCCTTGTCGCAAACGTTCAACCCCGATGCGCCAAGGTTTGGGACTAATCCGAGCACGAAAACAATTTTGATTTTTGCACATGAGGACATAACAACTGTCCGTTGAAATGGCTTGGAATAAGTTTTGTGCTTGTTCGCCTCGAGGATCAAAAGTTTGATGCATGACTAAAATGCGATAACCATTCGGTGTGCGATAAACGCGTAAATGCCAATCAGGATGTTGTTGTGAGAAGTGATGGATTTTTTCTAAGGCACGTTGTGCTGGTGTACCTGTAAATTTGGATTGAATGTGGAATAACCATTTACTGATCAAGCCAGTTACAAATAATGCGATGACACATCCAAATCCGAAGATCCACCAAGAACTCATGTAAATCGCGCACAGGCTGCTCAAGCTGAGTAGTGTAAGAAATACAGTCGTAGCAAGCTTCGAGCTAGGATGATGGATCAGATCAACATCAGCAAATAATACATCAGGTGTATTTAGGCACAACGCGCCGTAGCTATTTCGGGTAATGATGACATCATCCTGTTGGGCAATAATTTCCTCCCGAATAGGTAAACCTTCGGCGCCGTTATAAGCGACTTTATGGTCGAGTCGGCGAATTTCTTTGTCTTTTTTAAGTTGTTCAGTTGCTTCTGCAACACGTTGTTCAGCATGTTGTTGAGCAGCTTCTAAGTTTTGATCCGACCAACCAAAGCGTTTAATCGTATATTGTCGGCCTTCAAATTTCATTTTAGTTTTCGCTTCAGCCCAATATCGCGGGATGATCATGTGGTTTTCCTTATTGTCATTGTGAGTGTAGGGTTGATCGTTCTTTTTAGTCTGTTGTGTCTTTGGGAATTTGCCAAAACACAATTGCTGTAATGATGTTGATGCAGCCAAGTGTGATCAAGGTGGCATGAAATGCGGTGTCGATGGTCGCTGTTGTAAAATGTTGCTCAAATGTATTGATCAGTGTACCTGCTAACGCCACGCCCATACTCATGGATAACATCATGATCATTGATAGGAAACTATTGCCACTACTGGCATCTTGTTGTGGCAAATCTTTTAAGGTAAATGTATTCATCCCAACAAATTGCAGTGAATTTAAAGTCCCAAAAACAAATAGATGGAGAACTTTCAGCCAAAGGGGTGTTGCTGCTGTCATCAGCGAAAAACTAATAATACATAATCCAACCAGCACAGTATTGGTCAGTAAGAAACGACGATAGCCGACATGCTGAATTAAGGGACGAACAATTGGCTTCGAGAATAAAGAGCCTAAAACAGCAGGGATCATCATTAAACCGGTAATAAATGGCTCAAACCCAAAAGCAACTTGTAACATCAGCGGGAGAAGAAATGGAATTGCATTGCTACCTAAACGTGCGAAGAAGTTACCGAGCACGCCGATCGAATAGAGTTTGTAGCGAAATAAACGTCCATGAAATAGTGCATTTTGATGGCTATGGGCATGGTAGGCATAGCTACAGGTTGCAATCACCCCAACGATTAACAGGCTCAGACTGACCCAATGTGAGTACTGCGGTGAGGCAATGTTTTCGATTCCGAGAGATAGTCCAACCATGGCAACCATCAATAAAATAAAACCGCTCAAATCGAAATGTTTTACCGTAGGCTCTTTCTGATTCGGCATGACTTTCAAGGTCATGATCATCCCGAGAATCCCCATCGGAATGTTAATCAGGAATATCCAGTGCCATGTACTAACCTCGACCAACCAACCGCCTAAGGAGGGTCCCATTAATGGCCCAAGCAAACCTGCTAAGCTCATTAAACTCATCGCTGACAAAAATTGCGAACGAGGAATCAATTTGAGTAGTGCCAAACGCCCGACAGGCATCAATAATGCACCGCCAATGCCCTGAATCACACGGAAAAATAGCAGTTGTTCTAAGTTTTGCGATAAACCGCAACCTAGAGAAGCCAAGCTGAAAATGACCATTGCGCTGAGATAAATATTACGAATACCAAAGCGATCAGCCAACCAGCCACTTAACGGAATACAAGCTGCAACGGATAAGACATAAGCCACAATGACGCCATGCATTTGCAAGGGATTTTCATTGAGTTGTACTGCCATCGCTGGAATAGCAGTATTAACGATCGTGGTATCCAAGGCTTGCATAAAAAAGCCAATCGACACCAAAAATACCAACAGTCGAAATTCAGGTTGTACAGCTTGATGCGTGGTCGTTGTCATAAGTTGTGACGAATGAAAAGTCAGCTTTAGTTTAAAGCAACTCTGCTTGAAATAAAGCCAAAAATTGTCAAAGAGTCGTCATTGAACTGACATGAAAGTGTCATCGAACTTGCACCTCACAACACTATATTAGCCATATAAAAGAATTGTATGGAAATTGAGCATGAAATTTAAGATTTCAGTTTTATTGGCAGCAATGCTGTCTGCGGGGTTGGTTGCTTGTAATGATGATAATGACAACCACGACAATACGCCTGAAGTAGTTGATCCTACACCTGAGACGATTAAACTCAGCTTATTGGGTCGATATGAAACCAATATATTTGCTCAAAGCGCTGCGGAAATTCCTGCCTATGACGCAGCAACCAAACGTCTATTTGTCGTAAATGCCCAAAAAGGCTTAGTTGATGTATTAGATGTTTCAGCACCCGAAAAGCCTGTGCATATTGCAGAGCTTTCTGCACGCGCCTATTTGACAGATTCAGAAGTAAATAGTGTTGCCGTGAAAAATGGAATCGTTGCGATTGCTGTACAAGCAGCCAATAAAACAGATGTGGGAATTGTCGCTTTCTTTAATGCGAAGGATTTGAGTTTTATCAGTAAAGTTGCAGTTGGCGCATTGCCTGATATGGTGGCTTTTAGTCCTGATGGCAATACGGTGCTGGTCGCAAATGAGGCTGAACCGAATGATGATTATTCTATTGATCCTGAAGGTTCGGTCAGCATTATTGATGTGCGTAATATTCAACAACCGAAAGCCAGTGTTGCAGATTTTAAAGCATGGAATAACCAAAAAGCCGATTTGATCGCAAAAGGTGTGCGTATTTTTGGGCCAAATGCAACCGTTGCTCAAGACTTAGAGCCGGAATACATCACGGTCTCTGCTGACAGCAAAACTGCATGGGTGACTTTGCAGGAAAATAACGCAATCGCACGCATTGATCTTGCACAGCAAAAAGTAACGGACATTTACCCATTGGGTTACAAAGATCATGGTCAAGTGGGCAATGAGTTAGATGTCAGTGATAAAGATGGATTGATCAATATTAAAACGTGGGCAGGTCTTGTAGATATGTATCAACCTGATTCGATTGCCAATTATCAAGCCAATGGACAAACTTATTTAGTTACTGCAAATGAAGGCGATAGCCGTGAATGGTTGGCTGATGAAGATGCTTATTTTGCTGGGGACAAGACCAAAGGTTATGTTGAAAATATTCGAATGAAACATTTGTTTAATAGCAAAGGTTTCAATGCAGATGGAGATTATCCTGCGCATTTACAGAAGTTTGCGAATGGTGTGAAAGGTGCAAAACTCAACCCAGTTACTTTTGCTTACTGTGGTGCAACAGCGACTGAAGCGGGTGATTGCCGTAAAGACCCGAATCTCGGGCGTTTGAATATTGCATGGAATATGGGTTATCAAACCAATGCCGATGGTTCACCAAAGTTAGATGCCAACGGTTTATTAACCTATGACAAGCTTTATGCATATGGTGCACGCTCATTTAGCATTTGGAATACACAAGGTCAGCTCGTTTGGGATTCAGGCAGTGAGTTTGAGAAGAAAACAGCAGAATTGTTCCCAGCGTATTTTAACAGTGATCACGAAGAAGCTGCCTTTGATGACCGTAGTGATAATAAAGGACCTGAACCTGAAGGAATTGCTGTGGGTGCTATTGGCAAAAAGACCTTCGCATTTATTGGTTTAGAGCGTATGAGTGGCATTATGGTGTATGACATCAGCACGCCAAATCAGCCGAAGTTTATTGAATATTTCAGCACACGTAACTTTGCTGAAGCAGATACAGCGAAACAAGGTGATTTAGGGCCAGAAGGATTAATTTTTATTGCAGCTAAAGATGCACCAAACGGTAAGCCGCTTTTGGTGGTGGGCAATGAAGTGAGTGGTTCAACTGCAATTTACCAAATCAACGTGCAGTAGAGTAAACCCAAAAAAGCGGATCAAATGATCCGCTTTTTTATCTATTTTTGCTTAAACTTCGATATGTGTTGGTGTGCTTAGATTTTTGATGACACTTGAAATTTGTTCAAGCGTATCGCAGATGATTACTTTCGCGCGATGTTGTGGAGGTAAAAAGCCTTCTTCGACAGCATGATCCAGCTGTGCGATCAGCGCATCATAGAAACGATTCACGTTATAAATGATCATAGGTTTTTGATGTTGGTTGAGCTGTCCCCATGTCGCGATTTCGAGAATCTCTTCGAAAGTTCCAAGACCACCAGGCAATGCAATAAATGCATTTGCACGCTCAGCCATAAGCGCTTTACGTTCATGCATGGTTTTTACAATATGCAGTTCAGTGAGTTTGCTGTGAGCAATTTCATAATCCAGCATAAATTCAGGAATTACACCAACCACTTCACCGCTATGTTCCAGTACGGTATCGGCGACTTGTCCCATTAAGCCGATACTTGCACCGCCATAAACGATACCAAAACCTTGATTGGCAATGTGTTGAGCGAGTTCGATGGCTTTATCACGATAAATGGGTTTATTGCCTGTACGTGAACCGCAATATAAAGCAATAAGAGGTTGAGTTGTTTTTGGGAGAGTAATCGTTTTATTTTCAGTCATTCTTAATACACTATTCATTTCGTTTATTTTCACCTTATCATTTTCATTGTGCTTGTCTAGGCTAAATCACTTTTATGACAGTTTTATGCACATTTTACATACAATGCCTGTTTGCCATTATGAGAAAGAATTTGCAAAAAACATCCACATAAAATAGATGAATTTCGCTGGAATCTTGCCTATACTGAAAATCCTTTTATTAATTCATGTCCCTCTATGAGTAGTGGTTGTTGTTGCTCCGCTTTATTCTTATTCCCTAAAAAAAATGTTTTGGCGACGTCTGCCAATCTTTTAAACTTTCCACTTGATAAAAATATTGCTGATTTAGCCGAGGAGTCACATCAATGATTCTGGAATGGATGTCTGACCCCGCTGCATGGGTAGGTTTAGCAACTTTGGTGGTGCTTGAAATTGTATTGGGTATTGATAACCTTGTTTTTATTGCAATTTTAGCTGAAAAGCTGCCACCTGAGCAACGTAATACTGCGCGTCGCGTTGGTTTGATTCTCGCTTTATTCATGCGTTTGGGACTACTTGCTGCTATCGCATGGGTGGTGACACTCACTGAACCATTGTTCCATATTTTTGGTCATGCTTTTTCTGGTCGTGACTTGATCTTATTGTTTGGTGGTGTGTTCTTGTTATTTAAGGGCACAATGGAGTTACATGAACGAATCGAAGGTCACCAAACACTGAAAGAAGAAAACCCCGTACATGCGACCTTCTGGATGGTTATTGTTCAGATTGTTGTTTTGGATGCCGTCTTTTCTTTAGATAGTGTCATTACTGCTGTGGGAATGGTTAAAGATAAAAGTGTAATGATGCTGGCAATGATTATTGCTGTTTGTATTATGCTTTGGGCATCAAAACCGCTGATGGACTTTGTGAATAAGCACCCAACAGTGGTGATTCTGTGTCTTGGCTTCTTAATGATGATTGGCTTCTCATTGGTAGTTGAAGGTTTTGGCTTCCATATTCCTAAAGGTTACTTATACGCAGCGATTGGCTTCTCTGTATTGGTCGAGATGGTCAATCAAACCATGCGCCGTAACCAAGAGAAACTCGTGACGACAACGGACTTACGTTATCGTACTGCGTCAGCCGTTTTGCGTATGCTCGGTGGTAAAGGCAGTGAAGGGCAGAACAACGAAGCTGAAGATGTTCTGGCAACACAAGCTTATGCCAAAGAAGTTTTTGACGAAGACAATGGGGTTTATCACAGTGTCATGGTGCAAGGTGTTTTAGGTTTATCTGAACGTCCAGTAAAGTCGGTGATGACACCGCGTCCTGAGCTTGAATGGTTAGATTTAGAGGCTGAACCTGACGAGTTAAAAGCACGTTTAATGGCAATGACCCATTCGCGTTTGATCGTAGCACGCGGTGAATTAGACAATATTGAAGGTATCGTACTCACTCATAAAGTATTGAATGAATACATCGAAACAGGCGCAATTGATTTTGCTAAGCATTTACGTGAACCATTGATTGTTCATGAAAATGCGCAAGTGTTGATGGTGATGGAGCAATTACGTCAAGCACCATTACAAATGGCAATTGTGTTGAATGAATATGGCTCGATTGAAGGGATTGCCACGCCGATTGATGTATTAGAGGCGATTGCAGGTGAATTTCCCGATGAGGATGAACTGGAAGCAGCGGCTGAAAGCCTAGAAGATGGTTCAACCCTCTTAGAAGGCTCAACCGATATTCGTCACGTTTCTTTGTTATTGGGTAAAGACTTGGTTGATGAAAGTGAAGAATATTCAACCTTATCGGGTTATATCTTGTTCCATTTAGGTCGTTTACCAGAAAATGGTGAGACGGTTGAAGCGGATGGTTACTTATTTGAAGTAGTGACGATGGATGGACACAAAATTGAAAAAGTGCGCATCATCGCTAAAGAAAAACCAGAGCGAGATTAAATACAGTCACGCTTTGTGCGAACAGCTATGCTGTACGTGAAAAAGTAATTCGTAATAGCGAATAGCCTTGGGTTTTCATAGACGAAACTTAAATAGTTTATGATTGATCCCAAGGCTATTTTTATTTGAGAAAGAACCATGACACTGCTAAAAAATTGTCCATGTGGGCGAGGCTTATATGTTGAATGTTGTCAGCCTTTGCATTCAGAGCAGCAATATGCACAAAATGCAGAGCATTTAATGCGTTCTCGTTATAGTGCCTTTGCTTTGCAACAAGTGGATTATATATTGTCGACCACTGCCACTGGGCAGCAGACATATTTAGATCGTGCTGCGATTGCAGATTGGAGCAAATCGAATCAATGGTTGAAATTAGAAGTGTTGCAACATCAGCCAAAGCTCGATAAAACGCACGCCTTGGTCGAGTTCAAAGCGCATTACTGTGGTCAAAATCAAGATGGTAAACAGCAGCATATTCATCATGAAATTTCACATTTTGTTTTGCATCAACAGCGCTGGTATTTCCTTGATCCAACCTTGGATATGCCAATCACGATGAAACAGCCTTGTATTTGTGGTTCGGGGAAAAAATTTAAGCAATGTTGTGCACAATTCATCTAAGTTTGTCTTAAAATAGCGCACACTTTACGCCGTGATTTAGGATGTAGGCAGATGTTTCTCACCGTTATTTATATTATTGCCATTA
>NZ_DJLC01000063.1:0-23467 GCF_002434875.1 Acinetobacter sp. UBA6526
AGCAGGGTAGCCTGGCGCAGGACGAATACCGACATACTTCTCCTTGATCAGTTCTTCATTCGTCAAGATTTCATCAGTTTTATAACCCCAGAACTCTTTACGGATACGCTCATGCAAATGCTCAGCAAAAGCTTCTGCAAAACGATCAGCTAAAGACTGAACCAAGATTGCAGAGTAATCATCACCTTTGGCTTTGTATTCATCAGCAAGTTCTTCTGCACCGAAGATCGACACAGTGAAACCACCAAGGTAATCAGTATTGTCTTTAGAGGTACTGATAAAGTCCGCTAAAGATAAATTTGGTTTACCTGTGACTTTGTCAGATTGCTGACGAATATGTTCGAATGTATGCGTAACATTTTGACCAGTTTCATCAAATACGCTGACGCTATCTGCACCTGTACGTTGTGCTGGGTATAAACCAAACACCGCACGCGCATCGAAGCGATTATTTTCGATAATGTCTTTCAACATCGCTTGCGCTTGGTTGTATAAATCAGTTGCAGCTTCACCCACCACTTCATCTTCTAAGATTTTCGGGAATTTGCCCGCCAAGCTCCAAGAAATAAAGAATGGTGTCCAGTCAAAATATTCAACCAGTGTTGTCAATGGATAATTGGTGATGACTTGCGTACCTAAAGCATTTGGCTTTGGTGGCACGTAATTGTCATCCACTTTAAAACCATTCTTGATTGATTCAGCATAACTCAGTTTGGCTGCTTTCGGCTGCTTATTGGCTAAGCGTTCACGAATTTTGGCATATTCAGCACGGTGTTCTGCAATAAAGTTACCGCGCATTTCTTTAGAAAGTAGGGTGGTTGCCACACCGACAGCACGAGATGCATCCGCTACATAAATCACCGCATCATTTTGGTATTGCGGATCAATTTTCACTGCGGTATGTGCTTTAGATGTCGTCGCACCACCAATCAACAGTGGAATATCAAAGCCTTTACGTTGCATTTCTTTAGCAACAAACACCATTTCATCTAGAGATGGAGTGATCAAACCAGACAAACCGATGATGTCACATTTTTCATCAATCGCAGTTTGTAGGATTTTTTCACATGGCACCATCACGCCAAGGTCAACGATGTCATAACCATTACAACCAAGCACCACGCCTACGATATTTTTACCAATATCGTGTACGTCGCCTTTAACGGTTGCCATCAACACTTTACCTTTAGATTGGCTACCCGTTTTTTCCGCTTCGATATACGGGTTGAGCCAAGCGACGGCTTGTTTCATCACACGGGCAGATTTCACCACTTGCGGTAGGAACATTTTACCCGAACCAAACAAGTCTCCTACCACGTTCATGCCATCCATGAGAGCGCCTTCGATGACATCTAGTGGACGTTTGGCTTTTAAACGCGCTTCTTCAGTATCTTCGTCAATATACGTGGTTATACCTTTGACCAATGCATATTCAAGACGTTTTTCAACTGATTCGTTTCGCCATTCAAGATTTTCAGCTTCTTTCGCTGCACCACCATGACCACGGAACTTCTCTGCAACTTCGAGAAGTTTTTCTGTTGCATCGTTACCGCTTTCACCTTGATTTTGGTTCAAGATAACGTCTTCAACAGCATCTTTTAGTTCTTTCGGAATATCATCATAAATCGCCATTTGACCAGCGTTTACGATGCCCATAGTCATGCCTTGTTTGATGGCATAGTACAGGAATACAGAGTGAATCGCTTCACGCACAGGTTCATTACCACGGAAAGAGAACGAGACGTTAGAAACACCGCCTGAAATCATGGCATGAGGTAGATTTTGTTTGATCCAACCCGTTGCCTCAATAAAGTCGACACCGTAGTTATTGTGTTCTTCAATCCCTGTTGCAACAGCAAATACGTTCGGGTCAAAAATAATATCTTCAGCAGGGAAGCCAACGTCATTGACCAATACATCATAAGAACGTTTACAGATTTCACGCTTACGTGCAGCAGTATCCGCCTGACCTGTTTCATCAAAGGCCATAACAATGATCGCAGCACCGTATTGACGGCATAGGCGAGCCTTTTCAACAAACTCGTCATAACCTTCTTTCAGTGAAATAGAGTTTACAACGGGCTTACCTTGTACACATTTCAAACCTGCTTCAATGATTTCCCATTTTGATGAGTCAATCATGATCGGCACACGAGAAATATCCGGCTCAGATGCAACGAGATTCAAGAAATGTACCATCGCATTTTGCGAATCGAGCATCCCTTCATCCATGTTGATGTCGATGATCTGAGCACCTGCTTCAACTTGTTGTTGTGCAACTTCTAATGCTTCAGCAAAGTTTTCTTCACGGATCAATCGTAGGAATTTTTTAGAACCTGTGACGTTGGTACGTTCGCCCACGTTGACGAATAATGAATTTTCATCAATGTTAAAAGGTTCTAAACCACTTAAACGACAAGCAGGAATAGTTTCAGGTACTTGGCGTGGCGGAATGTCTTTAACTGCATTATAAATAGCACGGATATGATCAGGAGTTGTACCACAACATCCACCTGTGATATTAATCAGTCCACTTTCAGCAAATTCTTTAATGAATGCTGCGGTTTGTTCAGGCGTTTCGTCATACTCACCAAAGGCATTTGGCAAGCCCGCATTTGGATGGGCAGAAACAAAAGTATCAGCAACATCAGCAATGGTTTTAACATGAGGACGCATTGCATCTGCACCCAATGCACAGTTAAAGCCGATTGAAAGTAGATCGCCATGACGAACAGAGTTCCAGAATGCTTCTGCGGTTTGACCTGTTAAGGTACGACCAGAAGCATCTGTAATCGTCCCTGAAATCATTAATGGCAATTCATAACCAATTTGCTTAAATACTTCTTTAACGGCAAAGATCGCTGCTTTACAGTTTAATGTATCGAATACAGTTTCGATCAAGATGATGTCAGCACCACCCTCGATCAATGCATGTGCTGCTTCAATATAGTTTTCTTTTAATTCATCGAAAGTAATATTACGGTAAGCAGGGTCATTCACATTCGGTGAAATCGAGCAGGTACGTGATGTTGGACCGAGTACACCAGCAACAAAACGGGGTTTATCTGGTGTTGAATATTTTTCACAGGCTGCTTTAGCCAAACGTGCTGCTTCACGGTTGATCTCAGGCACAAGATCTTCCATATGATAGTCAGACATTGAAACGCGTGTGCCATTAAAGCTGTTGGTTTCAATGATGTCAGCGCCAGCATCAAGATAAGCTTCGTGAATGCCTTGAATAATTTGTGGTTGTGTTAAAACCAATAAGTCGTTATTGCCTTTTAGGTCTGATGCCCAATCTGCAAAGCGATCACCACGATAATCTTCTTCTTCTAATTTATGGCGTTGAATCATAGTCCCCATTGCACCATCAATAATTAAGATGCGTTGGGCGAGAAGGGATTGTAGGGTGGCAAGCGTGGACATAAGGAACCCCAGTACATAACAAATTGAAAAAGCAGGCGCATTGTAACAGAAGCGAAGCCAAAGCGCGTATTTTCATCAAAAAGGAGAGGTGATTGCTGAGTTCAATTTGAAAATGTCATAAAAGCTTCATCAGGCTGTAACAATTGAGTTGAATAATGTTTAAAAAGAAAACGCATGAATGAAATATGACAAGCTGTTGTCATATTTATTTGCGTTTGTTGCAAAATCAGACAAACAGTTTTTACTGTATTTGTCTTTTTCTATCTATATGTTTTTATTTGAATAAATGAAAAGCTAGGGCTGAATTATCGCAAAAAACGGCAAGAAAATGTATTAAAAACATGAAATTTTGGCTTTATGTGACAGTGCTTTGTCATATAATTGTCATAATTTAATTAAACAATACAGGGGATTTTATTATCCTCTAGCCGTCTACATGAATTCAAATCTTCCTCCTGTTTCGGATTCACCGCTTGCCGACTCTTCGGCACAATCGACGAATGTACATGTACCAACACCAAAATTCTTTATGCCGGTGTTCCTGACGATCATTGTCGCGACATTGATTTACATTGGTTTTCAGGTAAGTGCAGATTTGGCACACGTGCCACCTTTGAGTTTATATTCCGTTATTCTTTTATCGACGGCTCTTTTCATTGCTTTAGGCTTTGAATTTGTAAATGGTTTCCACGATACAGCGAACGCTGTAGCTACCGTTATTTATACCAATGCTTTGCCTGCTCCAGTGGCAGTCATGTGGGCTGGCTTCTGTAACTTCTTGGGCGTTATGGTTGCAAGCGGGGCAGTTGCATACGGTATTATCGCGTTACTTCCTGTAGAAATGATCATGAATGTCGGCAGTGGTGCTGGCTTTGCTATGGTCTTTGCTTTGCTTATCGCGGCGATTTTATGGAATCTTGGAACATGGTTTTTAGGAATTCCTGCGTCTAGCTCGCATACTTTGATTGGCTCAATCTTAGGTGTGGGTATCATGAACCACTTTTTAAATGCATCGACTGGTGCAACGAGTGGGATTGATATTGATCAAGTAATTAAAGTCGGTAAGGCTTTATTGTTCTCTCCTTTAATTGGTTTTGCTTTTGCTGCGATCCTGTTCTTATTAGTAAAGAAAATCTTTAAGCGTCAAATGGAGTTATTCCAACCGCCAGTTGGTAATAAGCCACCACCACCATTGATTCGTGCGATCTTAATTTTCACTTGTACTGGTGTAAGTTTTGCGCATGGTTCAAATGATGGTCAGAAAGGCATGGGTTTAATCATGTTGATTTTGATCGGTTTGGTTCCATTGGCTTATTCACTAAATAAGAACCTTGATGCGCATCATTTACAGTCTTTTGAACAGCTTTCAGTTCAGACAGCAACCGTTTTGAATGTTAATCAAAATGAGCTATCTGATGAAAAAGCCCGTGATGTATTGACGAAATATATCCAAACCAAAGAACAAACGCCTGAAGTTGTACCAGCACTTGCAAGTATGACAATGCATTTAGGTGAGCGTGTAGCAACTTATGGTGATCTTAAAGCGATTCCTGAAGGTGCTGTAAGTGAAATCCGTAATGACATGTATTTAAGTACAACAACATTCAAGCGCTTAGATAAAGCTGAGGCTTTACCAGCGATGGATAAAGACCAAGAGAAAGTTGTTAAAGAATACCGCAGTAATTTGGACTCATTCCTACAATACATTCCTAACTGGGTGAAAGTTGCAGTAGCACTTGCTCTGGGTCTAGGGACGATGGTGGGTTGGAAGCGTATTGTTGTGACTGTTGGTGAGCGTATTGGTAAAAACCATATGACTTATGGCCAAGGGATGTCTGCTGAACTTGTTGCGATGAGCACGATTGCTGCCGCGGATGGTTTAGGGATGCCTGTTTCTACAACTCACGTATTGAACAGTGCGGTTGCAGGTACAATGGTTGCTAATAAGTCAGGTCTAAACTTTGCGACTGTGAAGACAATTCTTTCAGCATGGATTTTTACATTGCCTGCGACGATTGCATTATCAGGCGGTCTATATTGGTTGTTCCTACAGTTTGTGTCTTGATAGATCAACACAAATATAAAATCGTTTCTTTAAAAGCTTTGCTTCGGCAAAGCTTTTTTTATGTCTATCATAGATGAGTTCAGTTACTTAATTAGATGTAGAGATAAAAATAAAGCATAGCTCATTAAATTGAACGAATATCTGGTTCTGAATCTCTTAATCAACGTTAAAGTGTGTAGCAACTGATCATATTATTTATAAGTGTTTTAATATCTTGTTCTGTAATGAGTTGGGCAAAATAAGCGGGTGGAAAATAGGGTTTATTCCCCAAACGGGGAATGTTTTTCTACAAAATTATCAACTAGTATTAATTTGCCTATGTATTAAGTTGCTACTTCACAAAGTAGCTAAATTTGATTTCATTTACACTCCGCCATTCTCTGAAATAGAGGGTGGCTTTTTTTAGCTTTTAATAGAGATAAAGTTATTTTTGCTATTACTGCATCATAACTTGCCCATTTAGAGTGATTAAATTTAGCAAGTCATGCCTTGTATCATCTAAAAAGTGTTCTCTGTCGAAATGAGAGCTGAATAGCTCGCAATCTGAAATACCAACAGGCCCTAAATTGAGCCACAAAAAAAAGAGCTGACAAAGCAGCTCTTTTTGTTTTTCAAGCTTTAAGCTTGCTGAATACCAGCAACAATCCAATCTTGTTGTGAGCCAGCAGGTTTTACAAAATGCCAAATCTCAGTAAACGGTTGCGGTAAGCTATTTAAATCTTCACTTACTGTACCTGTAAAGCGAACACTTACAACGTATTGACCGTTTTCTGTCGTGCTTTCAACAACCATTGCATTTAAATTACTAAATTCAGCTACATCTTGGTCTTGGTTTGCCACGATGTCACTGTACATTGAGTTATAAAGTTCAGGCGTTAAATAACGACGAATTTCTTCAACATTGCTTGCGCTATTTACGGATTGGATATGATTGAAACGTTGGCGTGCGATACGTAAGAATGCAGCAGGCTCAGTGCCATCTGGTAGCTGATTTCCGCTATTCATAGATGCGGCACCGAAAGGCGCTTGTGTTGCAGCACCACCAGCGACGGATTGACCAAAGATATTGGTGTTATCGCCAGATTGACGAGCTGTTGATTGAGGTGAGCTAGGGCGGCCAAAATTGTTTTGACCGCTGTTGTTTGGAGCGTATGGGTTATTGGTTGCTAATTTTTTTTTTGCGCCTAATTTGCGGAACACAAAGAAAGCGATAGCAGCTGCAAGAAGAACCCAAAGCCAGCTAGGAATGCCACCTTTTTCTTCTTGTTGAGCTTGTTCAGCAGCTTGTTGTTCAGTTGCAGTTGGATTTTTATCATCAGCAAGCGCATTTGCAGCAACAGCACCTACAGCAGCACCTGCCACACCAGCAGCAACCATTGAACCTACACCAGGACCTGATTTTTGTGGAGCAGTTGTTTGTTGTTGAGTCGGAGTCGCTTGACGAGGTTGTTGGTACGACTGGCTAGTTGAGCTAGAACGGCTCATACCATGACTTTTACCGCCACCTGCACGTTTTGCTTCTGCAATCGGTGCTGCAACCAAAGTCGCCATTAATAAAGCTGCCATCAAGCCACGCTGATGTACTTGCATCGAAAATTCCTATTTAAATCCAATTTGTCAGTGTATTTATGCAGGCATTTGTCAGTAATTTCAACTAGAAAAATATGTTTTTTTATTAAGGATTTATTTAGCTCACATTTATGGTTGTTCTAATATTATAGCCTGTTGATAATAAACAGTAAGTTTGAGCTAATTTATTATTTTAAATAGAATGATTATAGCGGAGTGAGATTTAAGCCTATAATTTGAAATAGGGGCTATAAAGGATAAAATCACAATAGATTTTATTTTAAAATATAGAAAACAGCTTTCTACGCTTTATATTAAAATCAGACTTATTGAAATTTTATCCAAGCATACCAATGATCAAGCAGTATTGCTTATACCATTAGCTAAGCTCGTCACTTAACTGCATAGCTTCAGTCAGTGCTTCATGTAAGCGAGCGACAGAAATGATCTGAACTCCCTCAATTGATTTCTGAGGTGCGTTACCTCTAGGAAGAATCACATACTTAAAGCCATGCTTTGCGGCTTCTTTTAAACGTTCTTGTCCATTCGGTACAGGACGAATTTCTCCTGATAGGCCCACTTCACCAAAGACAGCTAATTGTTGAGGCAAGGCTTTACCGCGAAGACTAGAGGCACAGGCGAGCAAGACTGCGAGATCGGAGCCTGTTTCAGTGATTTTTAAACCACCGACGACATTTACATAAACATCTTGTCCCGAAGTTTGTACGCCACCATGACGATGCATTACAGCGAGCAACATATTGAGACGATTCTGCTCTAAACCAAGTGCAACGCGTCGAGGTTGTCCGTGAGCATCATCTACCAACGCTTGTACTTCGACTAATAAAGGACGCGTACCTTCACGGCTAATCATGACGATTGATCCCGGAATTGCTTCATCATATCGACTGAGGAAAATAGCAGAAGGATTAGCAACCTCGCGGAGACCTTTATCGGTCATACCGAATACGCCCAGTTCATTGACTGCACCAAAACGGTTTTTTACTGCACGAATCATGCGATATCGCGAGTCAGATTGCCCCTCAAAATACAACACACAGTCAACCATATGTTCGAGTACACGAGGACCTGCTAAAGCACCTTCTTTGGTGACGTGACCTACTATGAATAACGCAGTTCCACTATTTTTCGCGAAGCGTGTGAGTAGGGCTGCTGATTCACGGATTTGAGAAACACCACCCGGAGCTGATTGTAAGGTTTCTGTGTATAAGGTTTGAATCGAATCTAAAATAGCAACGGCAGGTCGTTCATGTGCTAATACTTCACAAATCCGTTCAACACAGGTTTCTGCCATAACCTTAAGTTGATCTGTTGGTAAGTCTAAACGTTGTGCTCGAAGAGCAACTTGGGAAAGAGATTCCTCACCTGTAACATAGAGTGCAGAACTCTTTGCTGCTGCCATGTGCGTTGCTGTTTGCAATAAAATTGTAGACTTTCCAATCCCGGGATCACCGCCGATCAGCACAACAGAGCCTGTGACTAAACCACCACCGAGTACGCGATCAAATTCGCCAATACCTGTTGCAAGACGTGTTTCATGTGAAACTGAAACTTGATTTAATGTTGTAATGCTTGCTGCTTGACCAGCATAGCCACCGCCCAACTTAGTTTGACCGCGATGCGTCACAACGGGTTCAATACGTACTTCTACGAGACTATTCCACTCGCCACATTCAGTGCATTGCCCAGCCCATTTTGGATGATCTGCACCACATTGTTCACAGCGGTAAACTGTTTTAACTTTTGCCATATTTTAAATTGAAAATTTTCTATAAATTAGTTAAAAAGTATAGTAATTACGAAAACGATGCGTCGAGTCCATTTTTCTTAATAAGGAATAAAGAAAAAGGGCGTTTTTCGTAACTCATTGGTTAAAGGGAAGTGCTCAGAAAAATAACATGATATAAGACTTTTACAAGTAAGATACAGTGTGTTTTTGAGTCAAAATATTCGTTCAATTCACTTTTACCATGGAAGGTCTGCGAGCAGTTGTTCAATTCTTGTCATATAGCGCAGGTTGAATGGCATAGATATTGCTCCTGCTCAGACAAATGAAAATATATCATTTGCTATATTTTCAAATTATATAAAAAGGTTGATGTTTATGAGTGCAGCAGAAATTGTTGATTGGGTAAATGGAATTATTTGGAGCAAAGCTCTAATCTATTTATGTTTAGGTGCAGGTTTATTTTTCTCGGTTTTAACGCGATTTGTCCAAGTCCGACAGATCAAAGAAATGATGAAGCTTCTGATAAATGGATCTTCATCAGCACAAGGTATTTCATCGTTTCAGGCACTGGCAGTTTCGCTTTCAGGACGTGTGGGTGTAGGTAATATTGCTGGGGTTGCCGCAGCAATTGGTTTTGGTGGTCCGGGCGCTGTATTTTGGATGTGGGTTGTTGCCTTTTTAGGTGCGAGTACAGCTTATGTCGAATCAACCTTAGGTCAAATTTATAAAGTTGAGTATCAAGGTCAGTATCGTGGTGGGCCTGCGTTCTATTTCGATAAAGGTTTGGGACAACGTTGGTTAGGTATTCTTTTCGCCATCGCTGCAATTATCTCTTGTGGTTTATTCCTACCGGGTATCCAAGCAAATGCAGTTGGTAATGCTTTTACTCAAATTACGGGTGAAGGTGCAGTTGTGTTTGCTGGGATTGGTGCTTATAAATTATTAGCTCTGGTTGTGATTGTAACACTGTTAGCCATCATTATTTTTGGTGGTATTAAACGTATCGCACGTTTCGCGGAGTTTGTTGTTCCATTCATGGCTGTCGGTTATATCTTGATGGCGCTTGTGATTGTGTTTATAAACATTCATGAACTTCCTGGCGTAATCAAAATGATCTTTGCTGATGCATTCTCTCCAATGGCGGGTATTGGTGCTGCAATTGGTTGGGGTGTAAAACGTGGTGTTTACTCAAACGAAGCGGGTCAGGGTACTGGTCCACATGCAGCCGCAGCCGCTGAAGTTCAACATCCTGCACAACAAGGCTTTGTACAGGCGTTCTCTGTATATGTAGATACCTTATTTGTATGTTCAGCAACAGCATTTATGATCCTCATTACGGGTATGTATAACGTACAAGGAACTTTAGATGCTGGAAGCTTTATTGTACAAAACGTAGGTGCAACGATTGAGATTGGTTCTCCTGCATTCACTCAAATGGCTGTAAGCACTGTATTCGGTGGTTTTGGTCAAATCTTTGTTGCATTAGCGGTATTCTTCTTTGCGTTCACAACAATCGTTGCGTATTACTACATTGCTGAAACCAACATTACTTATCTTAGCTATATCATGAAGATGCCATCATTGATGTTCATAACTAAGTGCTTCATTATGATTGCAGTAATTTATGGTGTGATTAGTGCGACAGGTTATATTTGGGGTATTGGTGATATCGGCGTAGGTTTAATGGCTTGGATTAATATCATTGGTATTATCTTGACCTATTTCATCTGGAAGCCAACCATGAAAGCATTGAAAGACTATGAACAACAGCAGAAAGCTGGCGTAAAAGAGTTCACTTTCGATCCAGTGAAATTAGGTATCCGTAATGCAACTTACTGGGAAGAGCGTTTAAAGAAACAACAAAAGAATGACTAAATATTGAAGGATTCGTTCAGCAAAACTTAAAAAAGCAGCCATATAGGCTGCTTTTTTATTGTCAATATTCGGATTTTCTAAAAACTGCTGTGTCAAAAAAGTGCATTGTATTGCTCCATTCTTGTGCGTATTATCGATGCCCATTGTATCTCCCATGAAATATTGAGTAATACACACAAAGAATTGGTTAGCTAGAAGCCTATCAAGAATACTTAGCAGAAAAGATGCCTATAAATGGTGCAAGAGTATTTGGGGTTGGCTCTGAGCTAGCTCACTAAGAATACTGGAGCGGTTTTGTAAAAATGTCGAATCAAAATCTGAGTGAGTCTGTAGAGCAAGACGGACTTCACCGTAGCTTATCCAATCGACATCTACAGTTGATTGCGATTGGCGGAGCAATCGGAACGGGATTGTTTATGGGGTCAGGTAAAACAATTAGTTTAGCTGGTCCATCTATTCTGTTTATTTACATGATGATTGGTTTGATGGTGTTCTTCGTAATGCGTGCATTAGGAGAATTATTATTATCCAACTTAAATTATAAATCCTTCATCGACTTATCTACTGATTTAATTGGGCCTTGGGCTGGTTATTTTGTGGGTTGGACCTACTGGCTTTGTTGGGTCACGATTGGTATTGCAGATTTATCCGCAATTATTTATTACCTTGAGTTTTTCAATGGTGGTGAATCTTTTGGTGCAGCAGAAGGATTATTGATTAGTACGGTTGCCATTCTATTCGTACTTGGTTTGAACCTTGTCACTGTCAAATTATTCGGTGAGATGGAGTTCTGGTTTGCGATGGTCAAAATCACAGCAATTATTGTATTAATTGCTGTGGGCTTATGGATGATATTTACAGGTTTTACTAATAATTTAGGAACAACGGCAAGTGTCAGTAATTTGTGGACACATGATGGTTTATTTCCTAAAGGATTGGATGGTTTCTTAGCTGGTTTCCAGATCGCAATTTTCGCCTTTGTTGGGGTGGAGTTGGTGGGTACAACGGCAGCTGAAACACAAGATCCGAAACGAAATCTTCCTAAAGCAATTAACTCGATTCCAATTCGTATTATTATTTTCTATGTGTTGGCCTTGTTCGTTGTCATGTGTGTAACGCCTTGGGACCAAATCAATCCTAAAGTCAGCCCTTTTGTAAATATCTTCTCTCAAGCGGGTATTGCTTCTGCGGCGATTATTATGAATTTGGTGGTATTGTCTTCGGTAATGTCATCGATGAATAGTGGCGTATTTTCTACAAGTCGCATGTTGTTTGGCTTGTCTGTAGACCGCCAAGCACCAAAGTTATTCGGTAAGTTGTCTAAGTCTGCTGTACCAGCCAAAGCATTGATTTTCTCATCAATCTGTATCTTCATTGGTGCATTCGTACAATTTGTTTATAAGTTGAAAACGGGAACAAATGATGAAGTCACAGCATTTACCTTAGCGACGACTTTATCAACGATTCTGTTTATATGTGTTTGGATGATTATTATGTGGAGTTATATTAACTACCGTAAGAATCGCCCTGAGCTTCATGCACAATCGACATTTAAGCTTCCAGGTGGAATTGCAACCTGTTGGGTTGTGATCGTATTTTTCCTTGCAACGATTTATTTCCTTGCTTTGGATGAGACCACTTTAGAGGCGTTAAAAGTCAGTCCTATTTGGTTTGTAGTATTGATCATTGGTTATTTCTTTGCGAAAAAGAAATAGGCAGAGACATTCGATAAGAAAAAAACGCCAGCATAAGTTGGCGTTTTTTTATGTTTGGTCTTTAGCCAATCCTATGATCACGCTATACTGCTGCGAATTGTAAAAGTTAGGTGCTCAGATGCTTAAAGTCATTTGTTCGATCAGTTTATTACTGAGCAGTGTCGTGTTAACAGCATGTGGTCAATCAGGTGCATTGCAATTACCATCTGATCCAAATCATGACAAACGTGCCAAATATCTGCTTTATAAAAATGAAGCATCTCAAAGTAAAGCTTCATCTGATGTAATTACAGAAGATCAGAACACAGCTTCGACGACTCAATCTCAGACAATCTCACCTTAAGTTTGTAAATAAGGACATCTTCATGGGTTTCACTCGCATTAATGGAGTATTGCATGCTGAGCAATGTTCATTAGATCAGCTCGCACAGCAATTTGGCACACCTTTATATGTTTATTCAAAAGCAACTTTGGAGAAGCATTATTTAGATATGCATCGTGCTTTTGATTTCATTGATCATCAAATCTGTTTTGCGGTGAAGTCAAACTCAAACTTAGCTGTTCTGAATGTTTTAGCAAAATTAGGCGCTGGTTTTGACATCGTTACAGGTGGTGAGCTAGCTCGTGTACTTGCGGCTGGCGGTGATCCTGCAAAAATTGTCTTTTCTGGTTTGGGTAAATCAGAATCAGATATTGAAAATGCATTAAATGTTGGTATTGCTTGTTTCAATGTAGAGTCGCATGCCGAGCTTGATCGTATTCAAAAAGTTGCGGCAAAACTAGGTAAAAAAGCGCCAATTTCTTTGCGTGTGAATCCCGATGTTGATGCAAAAACACATCCCTATATTTCGACTGGTTTGAAAGAAAATAAGTTTGGTATTCCGAGTGATACGGTAGATGAAACTTATCAATATGCTGCATCTTTACCGAATTTAGATATCGTCGGAATTGATTGTCATATCGGTTCACAATTAACAGAAACAAAGCCATTTGTAGATGCGCTTGATCGTGTTGTCGTGATGATTGAGCAGTTAAAAAAATTAGGTATCAATCTCAAACACATTGATATCGGTGGTGGCTTGGGTGTTCGTTATAAAGATGAAACGCCGCCAAGCGTTGCAGAATATGCAAACTCGATGCGTCCAGTATTAGAACAACTCGGTTTAAAAGTTTATATGGAACCGGGACGTAGTATTTCTGCCAATGCAGGTGCATTACTCACCAAGGTGGATTTATTAAAACCAACCAATCATCGTAACTTTGCTATTATTGATGCCGCAATGAATGACTTGATTCGTCCATCTTTATATGAAGCTTGGATGGATATTCAATCAGTTAACCCAAATCCTGAAGTTGAAACAAAGACGTGGGACTTGGTTGGTGCAATCTGTGAGACTGGCGATTTCTTGGGTAAAGAGCGTGATTTAGCACTACAAGAAAATGATGTTCTTGCAGTATTGGGTGCAGGTGCTTACGGTTTTGTAATGAGCTCAAATTATAATACGCGTGGTCGTGCTGCTGAGATTATGGTCAGCGGTGATCAAGCCTATTTAATTCGTGAGCGTGAAACAATAGAATCTCTTTGGGAAAAAGAGCGTTTATTGCCTGAGGAGTAAATTGAGATGTATTTAGAATTTACCAAAATGCATGGTCTGGGCAATGACTTTATGGTCGTTGACCTTGTTACCCAACGAGCTTATTTAGACACGGTCACGATTCAACGTTTGGCTGATCGTCACTTCGGCGTTGGTTTTGACCAGCTTCTGATTGTAGAACCACCTGATTTACCTGATGTTGATTTTAAATATCGTATCTTTAATGCAGATGGTTCTGAAGTCGAGCAATGTGGTAACGGCGTACGTTGTTTTGCGCGTTTTGTACATGAGCGTCAACTGACGACGAAAACAAAAATCCGCGTACAAACTAAAGCTGGCATCGTTGAGCCTGAATTAGGTGCGAACGGTTGGGTTCGAGTGAATATGGGCTATCCAAAGTTCTTGCCACAAGAAATTCCTTTTGTTGCGGAAGAAAATGAAGATGCTGAAGGTTTGTATTCATTGGCTTTAGCTGAAGAGAGGAGCATTAACATAGATGTCGTGAATATGGGGAATCCCCATGCGGTGACAATTGTTTCTGATGTGTTGACTGCTGATGTTGCCAAAATTGGTCCGCAAGTTGAGTCTCATGTACGTTTTCCTGAACGTGTTAACGCTGGATTTATGCAAATCTTGAATGAAAAACAAGTGCGACTCCGTGTATTTGAACGTGGTGTTGGTGAAACATTGGCGTGTGGTACAGGTGCTTGTGCGGCTGCGGTCAGTGGTATGCGCCGTGGTTTACTTGCCAATGAGGTTGAAGTTCAACTGGCTGGTGGAAAACTACATATTGCTTGGCGTGAAGGTGATGTGGTTTGGATGACAGGCCCAACCACGCATGTTTATGATGCACGATTGGATTTAAGATATTTCCAAAGTTAAAATTAGATCAAATAAACACCCATTATTGGGTGTTTATTTTTAGAGAGAATAATAATTTTAAAGGATAGCTATGAATAATCTTGTTTTTCTAGCTGGTGCATCAGGCAATACAAAATTTTGGACTCCTTTGATCGAAAAACTTCCTGAAAGTTATACAAAACAAGTGATTGCTTACCCAAGTTTTCATGGTGAACCAGCACATCCAGATATAAATAGTTTTGATGATTTAACGAGTTATGTGATTGAGAAAATTCAACAACCTTCTATTCTAATTGCCCAATCCATGGGTGGAATTTTTGCTATTGCAGCAGCATTAAAAAAGACACATTTGATTAAAGGCTTAGTTTTGATTGCAACCTCTGGCGGTATTAATTTAGATCAGTTTCAAGTCCAAGATTGGCGACAAGGTTATCAAGCCGAATACTTGCAATATCCAGATTGGTTTGTAACAGCAAATATAGCCTACGAAAATTCATTAACTGATATTGATATAAAAACCTTACTCATTTGGGGAGATCAAGATCTCATTAGCCCTGTTCCAGTTGGACAATATCTTAATCGTATTTTGAAAAACTCAATGTTATATATTGTCAAAAATGGTGATCATCAACTTGCAGAGAAATATGCAAATGAAGTTAGCCTGCAAATTAAGCATTATTTAGAGGAATTATCGCTATCAAACTGAAAAAAGCGTACCAACATAAAGTTGTACACTTTTTTATCTTTTACTGAATGCGAGTTTTAAAGCAAATAAAATAAAAATGCTGCCTGTGATGCGATCCATATACTGAATAAACTTAGGTTGCTTTAAATAGCTAGAGACTGACTGCATTGCAGCAATTAAAAAAACAGACCAAATAAATCCTAATATGACATGGATAGAGACAAGACCCATCGTCCAAATTACTGGAGAAGAGGATGGAGGGATGAATTGTGGAAGAAAAGAAATATAGAAAATACCAACTTTGGGATTCAATAAATTTCCCCAAAACCCTCGTATGAACCAATTTTGAGTTACTGCTATTTCATTGATATTTGCAAGTTGAGTACGTGGTTTTAAAATAAGATTGAGACCTAACCAAGCAAGATAAATTGCTCCGGCCCACTTCAATACATTGAAGGCAAGATCAGACGTCATCAACAGCGCACCTAAACCACAGGCCACAATAATACCCCATGCGACACATCCTAAATTTATTCCTAAAGCAGCTTGAAAAGCTTTCGCTCGACCTTCCAGTGTTGCTGTTCGGATAATCAATGTTGTATCCAATCCAGGCGTGATGGTTAGTACCGTGATTGCAATCAAATATGGAATAAGTATCGTTGACATTTTAGGGAGCGCTCAGTAAAGCTTGAATTCGATTGTATTACATCAATAATGATTCTTGGAGTGCTGTTAGCGCTATTTAGGAAATATTTGTTAGACTTTAATAATAGGTGATTCAGGTCAGAATGGAGAGCGAATTGGAAGCCCCAGAAAAACTGCTGTCCATGTGGTTAAAAGAACGAATTATTCAAAATCAGTCTGAGCATACGATTTCAGCATATCAACGTGATCTAACTGACTTTTTTAAATTTTGTGAAAATAAGCAATTAAATTTGCAAGATGTTGAGGCTTCAGACTTGAGAGAGTATTTAGCGGCACGTGTTGAGCGTGACCAATTGAGTTCAAGCAGTTTACAGCGTCATTTAACCTCTATTCGTCAGTTTATGAAGTGGGCAGAGCAAGGTCAGTATTTAGCACAAAATCCATCAGAAGACTTTAAGTTAAAACGCCAGCCAAGACCTTTACCGGGGCTAATTGATATCGAAACGGTTCATCAAATATTAGATCAGGCTTTGCCTGAAAAACCGATAGAGCAACAACTTTGGGTAAGAGATAAAGCGATATTGGAATTATTGTATTCAAGCGGTCTGCGTTTGGCTGAGTTGCAAGGATTAACCGTTAAAGATATTGATTTCAATAGACAGCTTTTAAGGATCACAGGTAAAGGAAATAAAACGAGAATAGTTCCCTTCGGTTCCCCAGCAAAACAAAGCTTGATTGATTGGCTGAAGATTTATCGTATTTGGCAAGGTAACTTCACTGCTGAATCAGCGGTTTTTATTTCTCAGCGTGGTCATGCATTAACGCCTCGGCAGATTGAAAATCGAGTTAAGCTGCAAGCGCAACGCGCTGGTGTAAATATTGACTTACATCCACATTTATTAAGACATTGTTTTGCCAGTCATATGCTGTCAGCCAGTGGGGACTTACGTTCAGTACAAGAAATGCTCGGACATAGCAATTTATCAACCACGCAAATTTATACACATGTCGACTTTGATCAGTTGGCAAAAGTATATGATCAGACACATCCACGGGCGCAAAAGAATGAACATTGAAAAGTACCCGCAACCATTAGCTCAAGTTGCATTTAGGCAATGTTGTGAATTAATTGATGAGATTTTGCATGGTTATCGAGCAGTTATAAATCAAAGCTATCAAGGTTATTTAAATCACTGTAAGCGTGTGGTGGCATGTTGTTTGATGTTAAGTAAGGATGACAGTAAAGAAACACTGCGTAAAATTGCGATTGCTGCGGCTTTTCATGATATTGGTATATGGACTGCACACACTATTGATTATATCAAACCTTCGGTTGAGGAAATGCGGCAATATCTTGTATCAAATGAGTTGTTAATGTGGGAAAAAGAAATCACATTAATGATTACTGAGCATCATAAGGTCACTAAGGCTGAATGTTTTGAATATCATTTAGTTGAAAAATTTCGACGGGCTGATTATGCCGATTTCACACTTGGGTTAGTTCGATCAAATATTCCATTGAGTGAATTTCATAAATTGACAAGAGAATTTCCAAATAATGGTTTTCATAAGACCTTAATTTATTTGGGAATAAAACGCCTATTGCAAAAACCATGGAGCCCACTACCGATGTTTAAATGGTAGCTAGAACTTATGATTGTGCTTTAGATAAACTTTGAACGATACATTATGTTTCAAATGCGGTTGATTAATAATCAGCTGTATACACACTTTAGCGTTAGAGAATGTTTAATTCGTGTTCTTACTTTTTTGCCAAGTTTTGGTAAAATGAAAAATGTGTTAAAGCATAAGTCAAACTGATTAATTTGGGTTTTAAGCATTAAATCAATTTTGTGTTTTTTAGATCATTGAATTTATTAAAATATTAAATAAATCAAAGCATAATAATTTTAATTTAATTGTTCTGAATTGCATTTATCAAACTCAACTTTTATTTAGTGAACTGAGCATTTCATCTTTTTTACAGGCATAGCGGAAATTCTGACTTGACCGAAATGCCAAATACATTGCAAGATAGGGCACCTAAAAAGTTTCAATCGAAGAGTTAGAATACTCTTCACTACATTTACTTGCTTAGAACAGCCGAGGATTACATGAAGGCTCTTGTTGCTGTAAAACGTGTGGTTGATGCCAACGTTAAAGTTCGTGTTAAGCCGGACAATAGTGGGGTTGACCTTACCAACGTTAAGATGTCAATTAACCCATTCTGTGAAATCGCAGTGGAAGAAGCGGTTCGCTTAAAAGAAAAAGGAACGGTTTCAGAAATCGTTGTTGTTTCAGTGGGTTCTAAAGACGCGCAAGAACAAATTCGTTCTGCAATGGCTTTAGGTGCTGACCGTGGTATTTTAGTTGAAACTGCTGATGAAGTTGGCGCTTTAGAAGTTGCTAAGATTCTTAAAGGCGTTGTTGATGCTGAAAAACCAGAACTTATTCTTCTTGGTAAACAAGCAATCGATGATGACTCTAACCAAGTAGGTCAAATGCTTGGTGCTTTACTTGGTGCAGGTCAAGGTACTTTCGCATCTGAAGTTAAAGTTGATGGCGGTAAAGTTCAAGTTACTCGTGAAATCGACGGTGGTTTACAAACTGTTGAGCTTGCACTTCCTGCAATCATCACAACTGACTTACGTTTGAATGAGCCACGTTATGCTGCTCTTCCAAACATCATGAAAGCTCGTAAGAAGCCTCTTGATACTAAAACTCCAGCTGATTACGGCGTTGCAACTGGCACTAAGCTTAAAACTGTTAAGGTTGAAGCACCTGCTGAACGTAAAGCTGGCGTACAAGTGAAGTCTGTAGACGAGCTTGTTGAAAAATTGAAAAATGAAGCGAAAGTGATCTAAGGGAGTAAAATCATGAGTATTTTAGTTATCGCAGATCACAACAACCAAGCTTTGAATGGTGCAACTTTAAACGTTGTTGCAGCAGCTCAAAAAATTGGTGGTGACATTACTGTATTAGTTGCTGGTTCTGGCGCTCAAGCAGTTGCTGACGCTGCTGCTAAAGTTGCTGGTGTGAGCAAAGTATTGCTTGCTGACAATGCTGCTTATGCAAACCAACTTGCTGAAAACGTTGCTGGCTTAGTTGCTGACATCGCGAAAGGCGGTTACAAATACGTATTAGCTGCTTCTACAACGACTGGTAAGAACCTTCTTCCACGTGTTGCTGCGCTTCTTGACGTAAGCATGATTACAGACATCATTGCTGTAGAATCTGCAAATACGTTTAAGCGTCCTATCTATGCAGGTAACGCGATCGCAACTGTTCAATCTGACGAAGCAATTATCGTTGGTACAGTTCGTGGTACTGCATTTGATGCGGTTGCTGCTGAAGGCGGTTCTGCTGCAGTTGAAGCGGTTGCTGAAGCAAACGATGCTGGTATTTCTAAGTTTGTTAGCGAAGAAATCGTTAAACTTGATCGTCCAGAATTAACTGCTGCTCGTATCGTAGTTTCTGGTGGTCGTGGTGTAGGTTCTGGTGAGAACTACCATAAAGTACTTGACCCATTAGCTGATAAGCTTGGTGCAGCACAAGGTGCTTCACGTGCTGCGGTTGATGCTGGTTTCGTACCAAACGACTTCCAAGTTGGTCAAACTGGTAAAATCGTTGCGCCTGATCTTTACATGGCGATAGGTATCTCTGGTGCGATCCAGCATTTAGCTGGTATGAAAGATTCTAAAGTTATTGTTGCGATCAACAAAGACGAAGAAGCGCCAATCAACAGCGTTGCTGACTACTGGTTAGTTGGTGATTTGAACACTGTTGTACCAGAATTGGTATCTAAACTTTAATTCTTTGAATTAAGTTGAAAAACGCTCCGAAAGGAGCGTTTTTTTATGATTAAAAAAATCTGAATAATATGTATCGCGTCCTAAATTCTATTATCAAATTAAGTTATTGTTTTAATCTTAAAGTGTACTTGTTGGTACACTTTTGCTAAAATTAGCTTTTATCCAATTTGGATAGGTTATCTCCTGATGAAATTTGATATGCGCTTTGATGCTAAGGCGCTATTTTTGCTTAGCTTAGTATTGCTTACTCTCCTGATCTCTATTACAAAAGTTGAGTGGTTGTTGACGTGGAATGTACATTTAATCGAGGATGTACAAGCTTTAATCTTACTTCTATGTGTGCCTTTTACTTGGTTCTATATGAAGCCTAAAAGCTTATCAGATCAAAAGAAATGGTTTTGGATGTGGGCTATCGCATGGTGGTTTATGTTTTTTGGACGGAGTATCAGTTGGGGGCGTGACTTTTTCCCTGATGTTGCAAAGATTTACTTTAGAGCCATCTCTGTGGTTGTGATTGCACCAGTCGTATTTATGCTTTTCTCATCGAAATTACGTGCAGAGATTGCGTATAAAGTACGCTTTGTAAGGTTTCCATTTTGGTATTTAATGATAGCAATCGTATCTTTATTTTTCGCCGACTGTGTCGAGCATCATCGTCTTATTGGTTCATGGCTATTGATTGATCTAGCGAGCCAAGATGTCGTAGAAGAATTATATGAAACACCATTTATTTTTGCGTTATTTTCTGCTGCTCATTTCTTTATGCAACAAGATCGACCAGTTGAAGTTGATATGGCAATGGTGTGTACAGAATCTAACTAAGATTTAAATAGCCTGCAGCTATTGTCCTAGATTAGCGGGCTTTAAAATCTATATTACAATTCTGGGATAATTATTTTTACAAGCCGTTTTGTTTATATTTTAATCAAATTAGGTCTTTAATTATTCGTATCTTTTCCAATCCAATTCAATGTTTTTAACTTATTAATTCTAATAAACTTTTTATTGTAAAAAAATGCTATTTTCCGATTGCTGTACTCCCCGTTTATATGACCTTTATGCTATAATTTTTCGCTGTATTTTTTTATTTTTAGTTCCAATTTCTGGGCTAAATTTTTGCAAGATTGAAGACATAAAAACAGATAGAAATTTCTATTTGTACACAAGGAGTATGCATGAGCGTATCGGAAATCAGACCGATTGCCATTGAGGACGAACTCAAGCATTCATATTTAGATTACGCGATGAGCGTAATTGTTTCTCGTGCATTGCCAGATGTTAGAGACGGTCTAAAACCTGTTCACCGCCGCGTACTATATGCGATGCATGAATTGGGCAACGATTATAACAAAGCGTACAAAAAGTCTGCTCGTGTTGTCGGGGACGTGATCGGTAAATATCACCCACACGGTGATAGCGCAGTTTATGAAACGATCGTTCGTATGGCGCAGGACTTTAGCTTGCGTTATATGCTTGTTGATGGTCAAGGTAACTTCGGTTCTGTCGATGGGGATAGCGCAGCTGCAATGCGTTACACCGAAGTTCGTATGCAAAAATTAACCCATGAGATTTTAGCTGATCTTGAAAAAGATACGGTTGATTGGGAAGATAACTACGACGGTTCCGAGCGTATTCCTCAAGTGATGCCGACACGTATCCCTAATCTTTTGATTAATGGTACGACAGGTATTGCGGTCGGTATGGCGACTAATATGGCGCCACACAATATGACCGAAGTTGTGAATGCGTGTTTGGCTTATGCAAATAATCCGAATATTTCAGTAGAAGGTTTGATGGAACATATTACTGGTCCAGATTTCCCTACAGGCGGCATTATTTACGGTAAATCAGGTATTGTAGATGCTTACCGTACAGGTAAAGGTCGTTTGCATATTCGCGGTAAATATCACTTTGAAGAAGACCAAAAAACAGGTCGTACCACGATTGTCTTTACTGAGATTCCTTATCAAGTCAACAAAGCAAAAACCATTGAGCGTATTGCTGAGTTAGTGAAAGAAAAGAAACTCGAAGGTATTTCTGAGCTTCGTGATGAGTCTGATAAAGAGGGTATGCGTATTGCCATCGACTTGAAGCGTGGCGAAAACGCTGAAGTTGCGGTCAATAATTTATTCTTGCATACACAGCTACAAAACTCATTCAGCATCAACATGGTCTGCCTAGACAATGGTCAGCCAAAGTTGATGAACCTAAAAGATATTATTGCGGCATTTATTCGTCACCGCCAAGAGGTTGTGACTCGCCGTACTATGTACGAATTACGTAAGGCTCGTGAACGTGGTCATATCTTAGAAGGTCTAACGGTAGCTTTGGCAAATATCGATGCCATTATTGAAACCATTAAAACATCTGCAAACCCAGCTGAAGCACGTGAGCGTTTGCAAGCGGGTGAGTGGGCTGGCGGTGGTGTTGTTGCATTGCTGGAAAAAGCGGGCGCAATTTCAGTTCGCCCTGATGAGATCGAAGGTGAAGATCCTGCACGTCCATTCGGTTTGTCTGGTGATATCTATCGCTTATCACCAACTCAAGTTGGCGCAATCTTAGAATTACGTTTACACCGTTTAACTGGCTTAGAACAAGATAAGTTACACGCAGAATATACTGAGATTTTAGGTCAAATCGCTGAATTAACAGCAATTTTAAATGACTTTAACTTGTTGATGAACGTGATTCGTGAAGAACTTACTTTGATTTTGCAACAGTACGGTGATGGTCGTCGTACAGAGATTGTTGAGTCAGGTGTTGATTTCTGCCGTGAAGACTTAATTCCTGAAGAGCAAGTTGTATTGACTGTGTCTCAAACAGGTTATGCAAAAACTCAACCACTTTCTGATTATCAAGCACAACGTCGCGGTGGTCGTGGTAAGTCTGCAACTGCAATGAAAGATGATGACATTATTCAGCATTTAATTGTGGCTTCAAACCATGCAACGGTATTGTGCTTTACCAATGTGGGTAAAGTTTATCGTTTACGTGTGTTTGAAGTACCACAAGCATCTCGCGGTGCGAAAGGTCGTCCAATCATTAATTTACTTCCGCTGGAAGCAAATGAAACCGTAACAGCAATCTTGCCGTTGACGGAGTTCCCTGAGAATCACTATGTATTCATGGCGACTGCCTCAGGTACAGTAAAACGTGTTGAACTCGCGCAATTTAGTAATGTTCGTTCAAATGGTTTACGTGCGATTGAGCTGAATGAAGAAGATACCCTAATTGGTGTTGCGATTACTGATGGTAATCAGCAGATTATGTTGTTCTCGAATGAAGGTAAGGCAATTCGTTTTGCTGAAACTGATGTTCGTGCAATGGGACGTACTGCGAAAGGCGTGCGTGGTATGCGTGTAAGTTTTGCAAGCAATACCATTGAAGCTGAAGATGCGGATGTTGAAAATGATGATAGCGATGACAATGATGATTCATCAGATTCGAATTTAATCAGCCGAATTGTTTC
>NZ_DJLC01000181.1:0-3733 GCF_002434875.1 Acinetobacter sp. UBA6526
AAACGTTGCAGGTCAATATAAGATAAAGACTAATGTCTTTGAAGGACAAACTACTGCAGGTTCTATAACTGTACAGGGCGAAGGTACGGCAACTACTAATCTGCAACAAGGGTTGTGTAAAGCATGGGTTGAGTTTGATGCGACAATTACTCCATTTGTTTCAGCAACTGCTGTTGGAGACAGTTTTAATATAACAAGTATCAATGATGCTGGATCAGGCATACATGATTTAAGTATTACAAATAATATGAGTAATACAGGTTACGCAGCTTCTGGGGCCGCTGGTGAAAATGATGATTCTGGTGGAAATCGCAGTTTAGGTTTACGTGCTAAATCAACAAGTACGCAGAATGTTCGTGGCTTTCGAGATGGTGTTTCTGCACAAGATAACCAAGAGATGTGTGTTCACATAATGGGAGACCTTGCGTAATGGCTAGCATTCTTAATGTTGATACCATTTCTGGCAAGACTACGGCTGGGTCTATTTCAATTACTGGCGAAGGAAACTCGACTACAACAAATTTACAGCAAGGACTGTGCAAAGCATGGGCTGATATTGCGGCAGGTGGAGCATCTTTGCCGGATAGCTTTAATTTTTCTAGTATTGATGACGATGGAACTGGAGAATATGGCTTAAACTTCACTAATGCGATGGGAAGCATAAATTATTCAGCAAATGCGACAGTGACTTTTAATCACGCGGCTGGATCGAACAATGTAAGAGTATTTGTTGTTGAAAGCAAAGCTACAAGTTCTGTTGAAATAGATAGTGGTTATACTAGCTCTAGTGGTGTTTATGAAGTATTGGACATTACAACAAATGCTAGTGTTAGTGTTGCAGGGGATTTGGCATGACGCAAACTCCAGATTTCCAAGGCACACATCTATGGGAAAGGCTTTGCTGGGCTAAGGATAGTCTTGAGGGTGTGCAGTCAGACTATGTGGTTGTCTTTGAAAACAGCGTGGATAAACCTGCATCTGTAATGATACCTGATCCAAACTGGATGGCTTGTGCTTTGCAGGGTGGTATCTTACCGCCTGTCTGGGTGTATTGGGAATTAGCTAAAGATGAGGCGCAACCAGACTTCAAGCAGCACACACGTGGTTATTTGTTGCATGAAACAGAACCTATGGGTGCAATGACTGAAGAAGAGGCCATTGAGTATCTTATCCAAAAAGATGTGCCACAATCTGTATGGCAATCATGGGACGAAGGTAATCGCCCGAAGATGGTGATCTGTCGGAAAAAACAACTACCGACAACACGCGAATGGAGAAACGCTTGGCGTATCTCTGATGAACTAGCAGCATGAGGAGTACTCAATGACAACGTATATTGTAGATAAAGATGGTGCGTCTATTGATGCTTCTACAGCTACCGTTCCATCTGACCGCCACTTTCGTGGTGCTTGGTCTTTGTCTGGCAAGGTCATTAGTGAAGACCTGACAGAAGCAAAGAAGATTTTTCAAGACAAGATTCGTGAGGTGCGCAAGCCTTTGCTTGAGGCAGAGGATGTTGCGTATATGAAAGCCCTTGAAGCTGATGATGCGTCTGCCAAAACTGCCTCTATAAACAAAAAGAAAGCGTTGCGTGATGCGCCTGCTGCATCTGCAATTACAAACGCAGATACGATTGACAAGCTCAAAGCTGCTTGGGACACAAGTGTTCTAGGCGCAAGTCCTTACGCATAAGGAGAAACATCATGTCCACAACACTTGCCATTGACAGCAGCAACTTTCACCCAATCCAGGCGCTTGCACCTGGCACAACGCAAACAATTACTACTAGCGGATCAAGTGCTGCAACAAGTAGTGCATTTGCTGCTGGCACAACAGTGGTTCGAATTGTAGCAACCAAAGATTGTCATATTACTTTTGCAGCATCACCGACAGCTACAACATCTTTGCCATTCATGCCTGCTAATCAGGTTGAATACTTCAAAGTCACCGCTGGTGAAAAATGCGCAGCTATCCAAAGCTCCGAGGCTGGTACAGTCTTTGTAACTGAGATGTCGTAAATGCTTGGCGGCGTTGGCAATATAGGCATAATGAGTGCCAGACGCCGTGTCATCGCTGCTGCTGCTGCTGCTGGGCCTAGTAGATATGCCCGAATCGTTTCGGAATCGTCTTCTAGTTATTCAGCAATATATGAAATAGAGTTTTTTACTGGAGCAAATCAAACTGGAACTAAATATCCAGACACTGTTGGGAGTATGACATCAGCTACTGCTCCCTCGCCTCTTGTTGCTTCTAGTCCCCAGCAACTTTCAGATTTTTATGGAGCTTGGAAAACATTTGATAATTCTATCAGTACTTTTTGGTGGAATGTTTTAAGTACATATAGTCAAGGTTGGTATATCCAGTTAGATACTGGTCAAACAAGTGACCCGATTCTTTCTGCAAAAGTTACTTTTAACGTAGGCCTTACTGCTAGTACAAGCCAAACAATATTTTTAAGAACATCTAATACTGGGGCTTTTTCTGGTGAAGAAATCACACGTGGCTCAGTCGTTATTGATGCGCCTGCTAATTCTACCGCTTACAATATTGGGTAATAATTATGCAAATTGAAAAATTTATAATAGCTATTCACGATATGGAAAATCTTCACTTAAAAACTTATTCAAATGAAACAGAAATGCAGGAATTTCGTGATGAATTTACTGCAAACATTAACGCTGCAATAGCTCATGCCAAAGAAGCTAACTCTAATTTTGATACTTTGTCTGAAGCAAATCAGATTAGTGCTGCGACTCAAAGTTATAAAACATTGAAAGGTATAGAGTGATGCTGGTATCTGTTGGAAAATTAAAATCACCTCGTAAAGTTATTTCTGCTGGCGGCGGCGGTGGTAGCGGCCAATTCCTCAAATCACAAGGTCTTACTGGCGCTCAAGGATTTACGTTGAATACATTGGTTGTTAGTAAAGACATGAGTTCTACAACCGTTCAGAGGCCACCTCCAAGTGGTTTTAATCCTAAATCACCTAGCGGCTCTTTACAGCCATCAGGTGCCCGATTCTTTTGGGCGGATTGGGGTGATGATTTTTTTGATGATTGGGGCGAATTTTATATTTTTAATCCAGCAGATCAAACCGCAAGTTATATACAATTTAGTACCATAAACGGAGCTGATGAAACTTTTTTTAGCGAAACACAAACTCATCATAGCAAGACTTTTAAAATAGTTCATGGATGGGCTGCACAAGGAATATTCAAACTAGATGTTGCTTGCACAAGTGATGATACTTTTCAATTTGCATTAGGTCACTATGGAAACATGGGTTCTGATGGTGGAACAAATAATTCTGATTTAACACATACGGCAAGTTGGGGTACTCTCCGTTATAATCAAAACAACCAAATAGGTGTTAGAGAATTTTTCTACACTCATGTAATACCAAAAAAGAAATCAGACAATGATAGTATTGTTGTAGATACAACTGGTTTGTTCACGGCTGTTTTTCCTAACGATAAATTGGCAATTTATACAGGAGCTTTTACTCACGGTTTTACTTGTTATTATATAAAAGGAGCTAATAATAGTACCGGCTCAATGGCTAATTGGGTTGCAAACGATATAGCTCTTTCAAGTTCATACCATGACTAAGCCAACCGTCACATCAGTCAAGGCTGAACTAGATACTCATGAAGCAGTCTGCGCTGAACGCTGGAAAGAAACCATCCTGCGTATCAAACGCATCGAACACATCATGATTGGAACTGCTGGCACT
>NZ_DJLC01000038.1:0-4209 GCF_002434875.1 Acinetobacter sp. UBA6526
CCCCCGCATTGATGAAATCGTGGTAATCGACTTCTTTGATGGCAACATTGACCGACCGTTTGTGGTGGGACGCATTCATGAAGCACAACGCAGCCCGACCAAGTTCGACAATACAGGCAAGCTCCCAGACACTAAAAAACTGGCAGGGATCAAGTCCAAGGAATATCAAGGTGAAGGCTTTAACCAACTACGCTTTGATGACACTACAGGCCAGATCAGTGCACAACTGCAAAGCAGTCATGCCGCCAGTCAACTCAATCTAGGTAAACTCAGCTACCCCAAAGACCAAGCAGAAAGTGAAGACCGCGGAGAAGGTTTTGAATTGCGTACCGATCAATGGGGTGCAGTACGTGCAGGTGAAGGCTTACTCATCACCACTCATAGCCAAGCACAAGCTGAGGGTGAACACCTTGATGCCCAACCTGCCAAGCAACAGCTGGAAGGCAACCAAAACAATGCCAAAGCCTTGAGTGAAGTTGCGAAGAACCAACAGACCGATGAGATTGAATCCGTTGAGCAACTTAAAGCATTTGCTGATGAAATTGAGTCTGATATTGCTAAGTTCAATAAAGCGATGCTGCTATTGAGTTCGCCCGCAGGCATTGCGCTCAGCACTAATGAAGATATTTATTTATCAGCAGATGGGCAGATCAATCAGTTAGCGGGTGATAGTATCAATCTAAGTACGCAAAAGAACTTGATTGCCCATGTCAGTGGTAAAGCGAGTCTATTTGCCGCGCAGAATGGGATTAAACAGGTTGCAGCAAAAGGCAAGTTTGAGGTTCAGGCACAGTCAGATGGAATGGAGTTGCTTGCTAAGCAGGGGATTCAGATTATTTCTACTGAAGACCGAATTGAAATCACCAGTCCGAAAGAGATTGTGATTACTGCGGGAGGTTCTCAGATCAAGCTTGATGGTTCAGGTATTTTTCCGACCACGGGTGGTAAATTTGAAGTGAAGGCAGGGCAACATTTGTTTATGGGAGGGGCGAAGGTCGAAGTTCCCAAAATGAAGCTCGAAAACAAACCATGCTATTTAACTTTTGAAATCGTTGATTTGGAAGGTAAACCAGCAAAAAATGTTGAGTATATTGCTTTTAGAGCAGATGGCAGCCAACAAATTGGTCGAACTGATGCATCTGGGAAAACTCAAAAATTTCAAACAGATGGCTCAGAACAGGTTTCAATCCATATTTCTGATAAAAATGCATCTAAATATAAGTTGGTTTCAGAAGGTTAGTGCGCAATGAATAAATATAACACATTAGAATATAGCGTTATTTTTTATAATCAGAGAAATAAAGAGCTCGCTAACGTTAAATATAGCATTGTATTTTTCCCTGTTTCAGGAAATCGAGAAACATTTACAGACGTTACCAATGAAAAGGGGCGTACGAAACCTATTCTTTTGACCCAAAATGGAAGGTTGCATATTTTTGTCGAAGGGCATGAAACAATTTTTAGTCCAAGAAAAATCATTAAACCTGTTTTAGCGACGGGTGATAGTGTTGTTGAGATCAAAGAAACTAAATTAGAGCAAAATTTAAAATTTATAACGAAACAGCAATATGAGTTAAAGCAACAAGCTTCGAAAAAAAATCTAGAAGAAATAAAGCAAAGAGCTTCTGAGAGTAAAGTTAAAACAGGTGGTTTTTTTAATTACTCTCAAATTGCACCTCCTATTTCGCCTTTGTCAACGTTTAAAAAAAATCTGGATGAAAATCTTAATTTGTCTTATGAAGAATATAAAAAAAGAAATACATATCTGATTAAAAAGACAAAATATTTAAAATTGAAGACATATACGATGTATAGATTTGTAGATAGTAAAGGCAAAGGGATTTCTATCATTCAATATCAAATATTTGGTCAAGGGCAAGATGAGCCTATTGTCAATTTAAAGCCTGCCAAAGTAGATGAAAAAGGTTTTACTAAACTGGCAGAAACTCATTTGAAAACTAAAGTTCGATATCGTTTAGGAAGTACCGTAAAAGAAAGTGAATGGATCGAACCGATTACTTGTGTTGATAAGCAAGTGATCCATCCTATTGTATTTCCACTCACAACTGGTACAACCAATCCGAATCCAGATAATAAAGTTAGTTTGGGAGCATCACAAAAACCACCGATTGTTATTAATCCACGAAATAATGAAGTATTGGTTTTACCACCAGATGTTTATGCAGAATTTGATAGACAAACGAAAATTTTATCAGAGGCTGTAAAGAAAGTTCATGAATCAAATGCTGAACTCACTCGTGCGATCCAAGATAGAAAACTGGATGAAATTAAAGAGCTTGAAAGTCGCCTGAATATTAATCAGGAAAAAGCAATTGAAAAAATTAATGGTGAGTTTCAGCAGTATAGTGAGCTGAAAGAGGTTTGGGTGGTAGAAAGTACCGGTAAAACAAATCAAAGTGCATCAAAATATAATTTAAAAAGACGTTATTTAAAAGTTACAGAATACGAGGAATTGAAACGACAGCGCCGCAATAATGAAATAAGAGCAGATATTATTGATCTTAGTGCGACTCAATACACACCACAACGCCATGCTCAGATTCAAAGTAGCTTTGAGAAATTAGGTCAGCAGTTATTGACTGCAAAAGGGAGTGTTGGTAGCGAAGAAAAGGCTGTTTACAATTTGATTGGCGGTCTGGGTGGAGAAATTGCAAAAGAATATAAGAATAGTCATGACATAAATGTCAGTACTGAAGCGCAGTGGATGCGGATGGTTGCAGGTGCAAGTGGTGAAGGCATGATTAGTGCTTCATCTAAAGGTGTAACCATGAAACTTGGTGGAGATGCATCAAGCAAATGGACACTTTTTGAAGGGGTAAAAGAGTGGCGTAAGTTCTTTCCATGTGAATCAGGATGGAAACTTGAACTTGAAAACTATGATTTAGGAACAATCCGCTTTTTGATTGGTGCTGAACTTGCTGGTTTTTCAGGAGCGAATCTGGGTATTTCAGGAAACTTATCTGTCGATATTACCCACCAAGGGACGACACAGATGCTGACAGCGATGGTTCGTCAACCAGAGCGCTCAATGTCACAAATGTTTGATCGTCAGGGAAAACCAATGTTCCAACCTGCGCAGGGTAGCCTGAAAATGATTGCTACAAATCAGGAAAATGCAAAAAATCAGGCAAATGCAGGGATTAAGGCATTTGCAGGATTACAAGTGCAAGGGAAATTAAAGGGCGGAATAGAGTGGTTTAAACCCAATAATGATAAGGGCGGTGAGGGAGAATTTGTTTCGATTGCCGCAGCTGCTCTTGGTGGTGGCGTCAGTATGGGGGCTGGGGCTGAAGGACAGTTCCAGATCGGTTATGATTCAGGTAGCTTTAAAATACTGGTTGCGGCACATTTATGTTGGGGTGTTGGTGCGAAAGGTGTGGCAGAATTTACTGTTGGTTCAGAACATATTTTAAATTATTTGGGTTTTATTAAATTACAGTTATTGCAGGCTGGATTTAGAACACTTATTTATATTCATGCTCAAGCTTTTTCATTAATGGCACAAATGCTAGCTTATTGCATAGGTGATAATCACCCTTTAACACAAAATGTAAGGCAAATAGCCAGTCAATTCGCAATTTGGATTGATAGTTTAGATATCGATCAAGAGCGTTTAAAGACTGCTAATAATATTAATTCAGCCAAAGGTCGTGAGGAGTTAATTTACGCGACGCCAGAGACCAAAGGTATTCTTTTATATGCAGTAACACATTGGTCAAGTCGTACAGCCCCGATTTTTGATATCTATGTCTCCTTTAGTGAGCGTGAAGTACAGTTCTTCCCTGCGCGCAAAACAGCGGTGATTAATATTTTAAAGACTTGTGTGACGACAGCAGAATGGCAGAATACCATTCAACATATTCATCCTAGAGCGAAAAAATTAAATTTATCTGAATTTGGTAAAGTTGAAGGGGATTTGATTCGCTTTTTAAATTATGGCAATGATAATAAATATGCGGAAGATATTATTCGTTGTATCAATAGCGGGATTGAATATGAAGGGCAGAACATTAATCAATGGCTTAAAGATTATCTAAAGTATCGTAAAGGGGCAAAAGCTGTAACTGGGACTTCATGGAATTATATGTTGGTGCAGAGTCAGGATGATAATCGATTTAAGCAGTTCGAGATGCAGCAAGGTATGTCGATTGGTTTTGATGAACAACCTTTAATGGCAAGTAATTTAGA
>NZ_DJLC01000065.1:0-26452 GCF_002434875.1 Acinetobacter sp. UBA6526
CCGCAGTTGAAAAGCCCAGAGGTATTACAACCGATGCTGCAATTTGGTATCCATGCGGGGCAGCAAGCCGAGATGCTTACAGATACGTTGAGAGCGTTATTGTTGAAAGCCTATGGCTATGAAACCAAAGTTTTTGAGTTTGTTTCTTTAGAACACACCAGTAAGAATAAAATGATTTTAGCAACCAAGCGTAAAGATATTCAGCAGCCTGATACAAAAATTATGCAGCAGATTCAAGCGTTAAAGGAAATGTATGGCATTCAAAAGCAAAGCTTAGAACTATTGTTGCAAGATCAAATGCCAATCGAGAATATCGGCTGTAAATGCTAAGAGAGAAATATGTTCAGCGTTAAACAGGGTTCGTGGGATCAATTACAGCAGGATGCAAAACTCATTCGGGAATTGGTCTTTATTTCTGAACAAAACATTCCTGAACAAGATGAGTGGGATGATCAAGATGCAATTTCTCAGCACTTTGTCGTTTATGACCAAAACCAACCGATCGCGACGGCTCGGCTATTAGCAAACAATAGTGTAGGACGTGTTGCCGTGCTCAAACCTTACCGTGGTCAGGGCATAGGTCGATTGATTATGTTGGAGATTATTGCTTACGCTCAGGCTCAAAAACGAACAAGCTTACAGCTATCGTCACAAGTTCATGCAATTTCATTTTATGAAAAGCTTGGCTTTGGCATACAAGGCGATGAATATGATGAGTGCGGCATCTCTCATATTGAAATGGTGATGCCGATTGGTCTTCACAGTTTATAAGTGAATCATTCGATCAACTTATTTTTGCTGATTTTGCTCAACAACTTCTGATGCAGCAGATGCATGTTGAGCCAGTTCTTTTTCTTGTTGTGCTTTACGTTGCGCGCCCGGCATATAGTCAGGTTCTTGCGTCATTGCTAAATAGAAAAAGCTTAAAAAAATGGTGCTGAGTACACCAACGATGATGACAAATTTCCAGCCTAAAACAGTTTCGTTAGAATCTTTGTGAGAATTTGAGCGATCACTCATAAAAAATATCCAAAAATAAAAAAATTAAATTTTGCATTGTAATAACAAAAATAAAGAACTGAGCAATGCTCAGAAAACCATAAATATTATATGGTTTTATCCTGTGTTTGAGTGCATTTTCATGATTTATATTTTTGATTGAGTTGAAGTGATTGATTTGAAAATATTGAAGTGATTGGTTATGAATGTTTACGGAATTTGAATGAGAAGCCGTCAACATTGCTGAGATTGACGGCTTGATTATTTGATTAAAGCAGCTTCCACTGCTCAATTGCTTTAAGCCCTGTTTCTATTCCAACATCATAGCTATAACGGATTTTGGCTTTATTCTTTGAGAGACGGCCCGCCATATTTTTGAGATCAGGAGGGCATACTTCTAAGATTTTTGGTTGTGATGTCGAACGTACAAATTCTACCGAGTCATTATAACGTTGAGTCCGTGCTAATAGGCTCTGAGCAAATCCTCGTTGCTGTTTAAACATATATTTTGCTAGGAATTGATCACCTTTGCTGCTTGCTTTGAAGTAGCTTTTTGGTCGTGTACGCAACACCATAAGCTTTGAAACATTGTTTTGTTGAGCAGCCCAGTGGATGGGAAGGGCATCTGCTACACCACCATCAAAATAAGGTTCACCAAAGACTTCAACAGCTTGACGAGTCAATACAGGTATTGAGCTTGATGCTCTTAAACCTTCTAAGATATTGTCTTTTGACGCTTTGATATAGGTGGCTTCGCCTGAAATAGCATGAGTAAGCACCATATAGAATTCAGGATGATTGGCAAATAAATGACTTTGATTTAGCGGATGTTCTTTTTCAACGACATCCCACATCCATTTTAAATCCAGTAAGTCACCACCTTTAAAAAAGCGACCGTATTGGATAAATTCGGAACGAAGCGAGTGATCTAAATAGATTTGTAGCGTGCGACCTTGTTGTGCAGCTAAGTAATTGGCGAGATTGGTTGAACCAGAAGAAACACCGACACACAGATCGAAGGGGTTAAACTGTTGCTGCAAAAATGCATCTAAGACACCGCTGGTAAATGCACCACGCATTCCACCGCCTTCAACGACCAGTGCCTGACGATTTTGTTGAAGCATTGAAAATCTCGAATAACATGATAAATCCCTGTTTAACACGGATTTATCATGTTCGACAATAACACTTTAGTGATTGTGTTGATGTCCTTCAGCGTTGTCCATTTCCATTGGCATAGAGGATTGAGACATTTCAGCTGGAGTTACGGCTTTCTTTTGGTTCATTGGCATATAATCTGGCTCATTGTTGATCGCCAAATAGAAAATCACCATAAATAAAAAGCTTAAAACACAAGTGATGATGAGTGCTTTCCAGCCCCAAGGAGATGTTTCAGGACAGAGTTTTTCAGACATAAGAAATTCCCAAAAGATGCGAAAAAATAAAGCTTAATTGAGTATATTTATAGCATAAATTGTGATGTATTACTCAGATGTTTTGCTGTGATTTTGTCGAGAGAATAAAAAGCCCGTACAGACAAGGAGTTCCATACGGGCCTTAACGGGCTTTAGTGAATCAAGATTATTGAATCACAGTTTTTTGCTGTGCTTTCTCTTTCAATAAATTTGGTGCCTTAAAACGTTCACCATATTTAGCAGCAAGCTCTTCTGAGCGCTGAAGTGATTGCTCGATACCATTTTGATTGAGGAACTGAATCGCTCCACCTGTCCACGGTGCAAAACCGATCCCAAAAATAGAACCAACATTGGCATCAATCACTGACTCTAAAACACCTTCTTCATAGCAGCGTAAAGTATCGAGTGCTTGAACAAACAAGAAACGGTCAATCATATCTTGTTCAGAAATATCATTGGCTTTTGTCCAACGGCTTAGACCATCCCATAAATGTTTTTTACCATTTTCAGGATAATCATAGAAACCAGCACCTGCTGCTTTACCTTTACGATTCAGCTCATGAATCATGGTGTGAACCACTTCATCCACAGGTGTTTGTGGTAAATCTTTACCTTCTGCTTGAAGTGCTTTTCGTGTTTCTCCTGCAACATGCTCGGTCAACGTTAAAGAGACTTCATCTTGAATTGCCAATGGACCTACAGGCATACCTGCTTTGAGTGCAGCCATTTCGATTTTCGCTGGATGCACGCCCTCAGCAAGAAGACGCATACCTTCTTGAATAAAGGTTCCGAATACGCGACTGGTGAAGAAGCCACGGCTGTCATTGACTACGATTGGCGTTTTAGCAATTTGCTGTACAAAGTCATAGGCTTTAGCCAATGTTTCGGCAGAAGTCTCTTTACCTTTGATGATTTCGACCAATTGCATTTTGTCGACTGGGCTAAAGAAATGCAGGCCAATAAAATTCTGTGCATCTTTACTTGCCGTTGCTAAACCCGTAATTGGCAGAGTAGAGGTGTTCGATGCAAAGATTCCACCCTCAGCTAAATACTGTTCAGCTTCTTGAGTCACCTTGGCTTTGAGTTCTTGATTCTCAAATACTGCTTCGATGATTAAGTCACAGCCTTGTAGGTCAGCCGCATCTGCGGTTGCAGTAATTAGTGCTAAGACTTGATCGCGTTTTTCAGCTGACATTCGACCTTGCGAAACACGCTTATCAAGGAGCTTTTGTGAATACGCTTTGCCTTTTTCTGCATTTTCAACTGAGACATCTTTCAGAACAACAGGAATGCCTTTGATTGCCGTTGAATAAGCAATCCCAGCACCCATCATTCCTGCACCCAATACACCGACTTTTGTTGCTTGCCATTTTGCAACATCAGCAGGGCGACTTGCGCCTGATTTAATTGCATTTAGACCATGCCAGAATGTACCGATCATGTTCTTCGATACTTGCCCCACAGTCAGTTGAGTGAAGTAGCGTGACTCGATACGTAAAGCGGTATCCACATCGACTTGCGCACCTTCAACCGCGGCAGCCATGATCGCTTCAGGAGCAGGATAGCAACCTTTGGTTTTGTCACGTAGCATCGCTGGAGCAATTGCAAGTACTTGAGCCACCGCAGGCGTTTTTGGATCACCACCTGGAATCTTATAACCTTTGACATCAAATGGCTGTTGAGATTTTGGATTGGCTTTCACCCAAGCAATCGCTTTATCTAAAAGCTCTTGTTCATTTTCAGCCGTGTCATGTACTAAACCAAGCGATTTTGCTTTATCGACACCAAATTGCTTTCCTTCCATCAAGAAGGGAAATGCATTTTGTAGACCAAGCAAACGTACCATACGCACGATACCACCACCGCCTGGAAGCAAGCCTAAAGTTACTTCAGGTAAACCAAATTTGGTTTTCGGATCATTGATGGCAATACGATAATGACAACCTAAAGCGATTTCCCAGCCACCGCCAAGCGCAGTACCGTTTAAAGCTGCAACAACTGGCACACCTAAAGTCTCAATCGTACGTAAGTCACCTTTGAGTTTTTCAATCATTTTGAAGAACTCAGTCGCATGTTCAGGTTGTACTTGAATCAGTTCATCCAAGTCACCGCCTGCAAAAAAGGTTTTCTTGGCAGAACGGAAAATAATGCCTTTCAGTTCAGTTTCAGCCTTTAATTTTTGACTGACTTCATCGAGTGAATCGCGGAACTCTGCATTCATAGTATTTGCAGATTGACCAGATGAATCAAGGGTAAGAATTACAATATTGTCAGCGTTTTTTTCGTATTTAATAGCGCTCATGTTGTGCTCCTTACACCAACTCGATAATGGTAGCGATACCCATACCACCACCGACACATAATGTTGCTAGACCGCGTTTTTTACCTTGGCGTTCTAACTCATCAAGTAAAGTTCCTAAAATCATCGCCCCTGTCGCACCTAATGGATGACCCATTGCAATTGCACCACCATTTACATTGACTTTCTCAGCAGGAACTTTAAGTTCATTGATGAAACGCATGACTACAGCAGCAAATGCTTCATTCACTTCAAAAAGATCAATATCATCAATTGTTAAACCAGCTTTAGCCAATGCCTTGCGAGCAGCGGGGGCAGGACCTGTTAACATAATGGTTGGATCTGTACCGACCAATGCTGTAGCGAGTACTTTGGCGCGTGGTTTTAGACCTTGTTCTTTGACCGCTTTTTCAGAAGCAAGTAGTACAACCGCAGCGCCATCCACGATACCTGACGAGTTACCCGCGTGATGCACATGATTGATTTTTTGAGCTTCAGGGTACTTTTGTAATGCAACTGCATCAAAGCCCATTTGTCCCATCATTTCAAAGCTCGCATTTAACTTTGCTAAACCTTCAACAGTGGTATTGCCTTTAATAAATTCATCTTTTTCTAAAATCATAACACCTGAGTGATCTTTTACAGGCACGACTGATTTATCGAAATAACCATTTGCTTGAGCAGCAGCGGCTTTTTGTTGTGAGCCGACAGCAAATGCATCGACATCTGCACGGCTATAACCATCCAACGTTGCAATAAGATCTGCGCCAACGCCTTGTGGAACAAATGAAGATTTTAAATTGGTTTCAGGGTCAAGTGCCCAAGGACCGCCATCTGAACCCATTGGAATACGTGACATTGACTCTACGCCACCAGCAACGACAACGTCTTCCCAACCTGAACGTACTTTTTGTGCTGCCAAGTTTACCGCTTCTAAGCCAGATGCGCAGAATCGATTGATTTGTACCCCTGCTACATCATCATTCCAACCCGCGGCAATTGCAGCAGTTTTTGCAATATCACCACCTTGGTCTGCAACAGGTGTTACACAGCCTAATACGATGTCATCAACTTTCGATGTGTCGAGTTGATGGCGTTGTTGTAATTCATTCAGTAATGAAGTGAGTAAAGTAATTGGTTTTACTTCATGAAGTGAGCCGTCTTTTTTTCCTTTTCCGCGTGGCGTGCGAATGGCATCAATAATGTAGGCCTCGCTCATAGGTTTTCCTTGTATCACCTTAAAATTGTTGTTTATCGAGTGTACTCAATTTAAGTGCTAGTGCAATGATGATAAACGTTGGCAAGTTTGATGTTTTTCGCCAATTGTTCAGATTGCTCTTTAGCTGCAAGATGAAAGAAATAAAAAGCTCGAATCAACTACTCTGATTTTAGTGAAGATGATTTATCTCATTAGAAATCAATCTAATAAAATGATATTAATTGGGGGATATAGAATTTTAGTTGATGATCTTAATTAATCAGCTAAGACTCTAAATTTAATTGTATTAGCTTTCAGCTTTATAGTCTTTTAACGGAATGCACCATTGGTTCGGATCATCTTGCCAACCAAGACCGAGTGAACCAATTTCGAGTACATTGGTGTAGAGATCGCCTACGCTATTTTTATTTCTCTCAAAGATTGCATTTACGGTGTAGTCACCACGGTCAGCGAACATATAAACATCTGCTCCAAATACAAGACAAGCATTAGAAAAAGTTCTTCCTGTATGTTGGATATCATCACCTAATACGACAGTACGGCCATCGAATACCATGTTGACATTGTCTTTTTTATAACTGTCTAGAGGTTTGTCCCAGTCGATACCTTGAACACGATATTGATCAACCACTTTGCCATCTTCACTATAAACATGTATGGCGTATCTTTCATCTTGAGTTGCATATACATAGTGGAACATATCACCATAATCTGCTGTGGATACAGGTTTTCCAAAACGCTTGGTGACACTATTAATTGTATCTTTGACGCGAAGTTGTTGACCTGAAATGTTGATCACGGGAGGAGTGGCTGATTTATTGGCTTTCTCAGCAGATATGGTTTTTGCATGTAATGAATGTGTACATGCTGCTAATAATAAAGCCGTAAACACCATAGAAAATTTCATACGATTTCCCCATAAATATTTAAAATAAAAGCTAAATTGCATTTGTTAGAGCTGGTTTTGATGCTGTTAGTTTAAGTTATATTAGAGTTATTGGAATGAATCTACAAATAAGATATCGGAAAGTCTTTAAGGAAATTAATATTTTGGATAGTTATGATATAAGCAGATTAAATTTTTAGTTCTTCATTGATTAGGCTCAAATGAAAAAATTGATTGTGCTCTGATTCGGTGTATTCAGCAAATGCTTTACCTTTAATAAAACCAAATTTTTGATAGAGATGGATTGCTGCTTCAAAATGAGCACCTTTTCCCGTTTCTAGACTTACTTTCTTATAATTCCGTTGTTTGGATATTTTTAGAAAATATTTGAGAAGCTCTGATGCAATGCCTTTACGTAAATGATTTGGATGTGTTCGCATTGATTTGATTTCAGCATGCATGGGTGAAAGTTCTTGGATCGCACCGCAGCCAAGTAGTTCATCATCATGCCAAAGGGTATAAAAACTAATATTCTCTTTTTGTAGGTGACTAATGTCTAGAGCAAAGCTATTTTCAATAGGAGTGTTTTTATGCATTCCATTTAAATGGATACGAATTAAGTTCTGTACTTGAGGGTGAGAAAAATCACCTTTTTTAATGATCATCATGTTCAAGCTAATTTTAAATTAATACTTGATTATTACCATATTTAAAAAGCAGTGTTCAACTCTTAAAAGTTGAACACTTGTATAGAACACATTAATTATGGTGCCCATGCAATTGACGATATAAACCAGGTGTTACACCTGTCCATTTTTTAAATGCACGGTGGAAGGTGCTGGTTTCACTAAATCCAACCTGTTGAGCAACATCTTCAAGCGTAAGATTCGGTGTAAGTAATAAGTGAATTGCTGCGTCACGACGCAAGGCATCTTTGACACCTTGATAGCTTTTACCTTCTGCTGCTAAGCGACGACGTAAAGTCTGGGGTGAAAGATAAAGCATGGATGCAACATCATTAAGTGTTGGCATTTCTTCGCCAATTTGACTTTTCAATACATCACGAATACGCGATGTTAATGAATTGGTATTTTTGAATTTCACTAACAATTGCGCTGGTGCAGCTTTGAGAAACTCTTCTAAAGTGTTTTCATCTTGGCGAATTGGTAAGTCGAGATAATCTGCAGCAAAGGTAATTTCTGTACGTGGCGCATCAAATTGCATTACTGGCGCAAAGAACAGTGCATCATATTCATCGGCGTGGTTTGGGCGTTCATAGCCAAAATGAACCCGTTCTAAAGGTAATCGACGCTCAATTAACCATGAAGCAAGACCATGCCAAATCATCAGCATACTTTCAGTAATGAAATGATCTGGGTCGAGTGCTTTTGGAATATGAGGAACCAAACGAGCTTCATGCTTATCGCGTTCTAAACTGACAGACCATTCGTCTCCAAACAATTTGTAGAATTGAGATGAAAGCTCAAGTGCTTGTCCAAGTGTCTTGGAATGAATAATCAACTGACACATGATTGCGAATGTACCTAGACGACGCGGTTGGACATCAAAGCCAACGTGCTCATCTTGGGTGACCATCCATAACATTTTTACAAAGCGAGTGTATTGCTCAGGGGAGATTCGAGCTTTAGGTTGGCGCAGTAATTCTGCTTCTATACCGACATGTGAAAGTAATGTTTCAACGTCCATGCCTAGGCGCTTAACACCTGTTAAAGCCGCATTCACGAAGTGGATGCTGATCGTATCACGGCTCATATTGAATCCTTCAGTTTCTTTACTGTTCACGATAATTGACCTAAATAACCGTCTAAAATATCAAATTGGGCAATTGACAAGAAAAATAATTGCTCATTCTGTACATGTTAAATTGCCGAAACTATCAAGGTAAATGGCTGAACATGACATTGTTTTTGTGTTTATCCAAACCTAGTATAAAAGAAAATTTGAACAAATTGAGTAAAAATTATTATGCCATCTGCTTTAAAGGGATTGAAAGTCCTAGATTTTTCAACTTTATTACCTGGCCCATTTGCGAGTATGTATCTAGCAGACATGGGTGCAGAAGTTATCCATATTGAGTCACCGACTCGTCCTGATTTAGTAAGGATTATGCCACCCTATGCGAATGGTCAGGCCACTGCACATAGCTATTTAAACAGAAATAAACAGTCGATTGCATTGGATCTTAAAGATGCAGCCAATATTGAGTTGCTGAAAAATAAAATCTCTGAATTTGATATTGTGGTTGAGCAATTCCGACCAGATGTGATGCGCCGTTTAGGTTTGGATTATGAAACTTTAGCTGAGATTAATCCGAGATTAATTTATTGCTCGATTACGGGTTATGGTCAAACAGGGGCATACAAAGATCGAGCAGGGCATGACATTAATTATCTTGCGCTTGCTGGTGTCTCTGGGCATAGCGGTCGTCAGGATAGTGGACCACCTCCATTAGGGATTCAAATCGCAGATGTTGCAGGAGGTTCTTTACATGCCGTGATTGGAATTTTGGCAGCAGTTGTAGAGCGCCAACGTAGTGGTATGGGTCAATATATTGATATTTCGATGACAGATTGTGTGGCGAGCTTAAATAGCATGGCTGCTTCTGCCAGTCTTGCTGGACAGACACCTCAAGCACCAGAACAAGGTATGCTGAATGGTGCGAGTTTCTATGATTATTATGAAACCAAAGACGGTCGCTATTTTTCAGTAGGCAGTTTAGAGCCACAATTTATGGCGGGTTTAGCAGCAGCATTAGACTTACCGATTCTGCTGGCAAAAGGTGCATCCTTTGATCCTGAAGATCGTCAAGCCGTTAAGCAGGCATTGCAGGAGAAATTTAAGACCCAAGATTTTGCAGCATGGCAACAGCTATTCCAAAATCTAGACATTTGTGTTGAGCCAGTACTTAGTCTTGATGAAGCATTAGTATCACCAATTGCTGATCAACGTGGCTGGGTGGTAGATGTTCCATTGTCTGAAAATGCAGAGCAAACTGAACCGCAGCTTGCATGTCCAATCAAGTTTTCTCGTTCGAAAATGAACTATGCATTTATAGGGCAAGGCTTGGGTGAGGGCAAATGGTAGAAAATATGTGCATTCAATCACTGATTGTTAACATATTGTACAGATCATTAACATTTTGAATAAATTGTAATTTCAAAATCGGAGTAACCTTTTATATACAAAAACATAAAAGGTTACGTAAACATGACAATCTCTAAATCATTGATTGTTTCTTGTTTATCCGTTCTATCATTGAGTCTTTTCGCACAACAAACTCAAGCAGCCGAAGCTTTTGACCCAAATGGTCAATGGCTGTTTGGGGATTGGAACGGTCAACGCACTGCGTTGCAAGAACAGGGTTATAAATTTTCTGCGGATTACACGGGTGAGTTTGCAGGGGTTTTAGATTCTAAACAGCATTCAAGTCATGGCAGTGAATATACTGGACAATTGGCTTTAGGTACACATCTTGATCTAAACAAAATTTTAGGTTGGCAAGATACAGAAGCTCAGATCACGATTACCTATCGTGATGGTCAATCACTTTCTCAAACAGCAGATGGTCTGCAAGGGCATCTGAGTTCAGTACAAGAAGTTTGGGGACGTGGTCAAACATGGCGCCTCACGGATCTCTGGATCAAAAAGAAATTTTTAGATCAAGCCTTAGATATTAAAGTGGGTCGTTTTGGTGAAGGTGAAGACTTTAATAGTTTTGACTGTGATTTCCAAAACTTAGCTTTATGTGGTTCTCAAGTCGGGAACTGGGTTGGTGATCAATGGTATAACTGGCCTGTGAGTCAGTGGGCATTACGTGTTAAGTACAACCTCCAACCTGATCTTTATGCACAAATCGGGGCTTATGAATACAATCCTGAAAATTTACAGCGCGGTAAAGGTTTTAACCTGAGTACTGATGGTTCTCGTGGGGCAATTATTCCTGCTGAAGTTGTATGGACTCCAAAACTAGGCGCACTTTCTCTCCCAGGTGAATATCGTTTTGGCTATTACTACAGTACAGCTGATGCAACTGAAATCGAAAATCCAAGTAAAACAGGGCACAAACAAGGTGGTTGGTTCTCAGCCAAGCAGCAGTTAACTCAACATAATGGTCAATCTGATCGTGGTTTAACTGGTTTTGTCAATGTCACAGTACATGATTCAAAAACCAATGCTGTTAAAGACATGCAAAATGTTGGTTTGGCCTACAAAGGCTTACTTGATCAACGCCCGCAAGATGAACTTGCTCTAGGTGTGGCCCGTATTCATGCCAATGATAAAAACAACAATCTTTTGGATGAAGAATATAACACTGAGTTGTATTACGGCGTCCATGCAACCAACTGGCTGACGATTCGTCCAAATATTCAATATGTCCATCATGTTGGTGCATTGAAAAATGGCGATAAAACGTGGGTTGGTGGGATTAAGTTTCAAACTATTTTCTAACTAAAAGTTGAGAAACTTTGCACATTTAGTCAATGCATAAGATTACATCTGCAAAGTTTCCTTGATGAATTGAATTCGACCATTGAAAGGTTTTGTCCTTTTCATGGATCTAAAATCAAAAGATGCAAGGTGATCTTATGAATCAATCTGCTTCAAAATCTGGGCTTAGAACATTGACGGTCATTATTATTGGCCTGATTGCATTGTTCTTGCTCATTGGCGGTGTCTGGCTCGCGACAATTGGCGGGTCTTATTATTATGTAATTGCTGGTGTGTTGCTACTGATTGTAGCAGTACAACTTTATAAGCGCGCATCTGGCCCATTATGGGTCTATGCTGCGTTAATGTTAGGGAGTGTGATTTGGGGTGTTTGGGAAGTTGGAACGGACTTCTGGGCACTTGCTCCACGCCTTGATGTTTTAGGTGTTTTGGGCTTGTGGTTATTAGTACCTGCTGTAACGCGTGGTATTGATAAGCTAGGTTCAAGTAAAGTTGCACTATCATCTACGTTAGCAATTGCGATCGTCGTGATGGTGTATTCAATCTTTAATGATCCACAAGAAATTAACGGTGTAATCGAAACGCCTCAACCTGAACAAGCAAAAGCAGTCGATGGCGTTGCGCCTGAAGATTGGCCTGCTTATGGTCGTAGCCAAGGTGGAGAGCGTTATTCTCCATTGACTCAAATTAATGACAAAAACGTCAAAGATTTGAAAGTGGCTTGGACATTCCGTACAGGTGATTTCCGAACTGAAAATGATTCAGGCGAAACAACCAATCAGGTGACACCGATCAAGATTGGCAACAATATGTATATGTGTACCCCACATCAACATTTGATTGCACTTGATCCTGCAACAGGTAAAGAAAAATGGCGTTTTGATCCAAAACTCAAAACGGATAAAACCTTCCAGCATTTAACTTGTCGTGGCGTGATGTACTACGATGCAGCGAATACCACTGAATTTGCTACAAGTTTACAAGCGAAAAAGTCTAGCTCTGCTGAATGTCCACGCAAAGTATTCGTTCCTGTGAATGATGGTCGTTTAGTTGCGGTCAATGCTGATACAGGTAAAGCATGTTCTGATTTTGGGCAAAATGGTGAAGTGAATTTACAAGAATTCATGCCATATGCTTATCCAGGTGGCTATAACCCGACATCTCCGGGTGTTGTATCAGGTACTACAGTGGTCATTGCAGGTTCGGTTACTGATAACCATTCGAATAAAGAGCCATCGGGCGTGATTCGTGGTTATGACGTGAATACTGGTAAATTGCTATGGGTATTCGATACTGGTGCCGCTGATCCAAATGCAATGCCAGGTCAAGACACAACATTTGTGCATAACTCACCAAACGCATGGGCACCACTTGCCTATGATTCAAAACTAGATATCGTTTATGTTCCAACAGGTGTCGGTACGCCTGATATTTGGGGTGGAGATCGTACTGAGTTAAAAGAACGTTATGCCAACTCAATGCTAGCGATCAATGCAACGACTGGTAAGCTTGTTTGGCATTTCCAAACCACACATCATGATTTGTGGGATATGGATGTACCATCACAACCTTCATTAGCAGATGTCCAAGATAAATCAGGTCAAACTGTTCCAGCGATTTATGTCTTAACCAAAACGGGGAATGCTTTTGTATTAGACCGTCGTAATGGCCAGCCAATTGTTCCGATTACTGAGAAGCCAGTTCCACAAACTGTAAAATGGGGTCCGCAGACTAAAGGTGAGTTCTATTCAAAAACTCAACCATTCTCTGATTTTAACTTAGCGCCTAAAGATAAATTGACAGATAAAGACATGTGGGGTGCCACAATGTTTGACCAGTTAATGTGTCGGGTGAAGTTTAAACGTTTGAATTACGATGGCATTTATACACCACCTTCTGAAAATGGCACCCTCGTGTTCCCTGGGAACTTAGGTGTGTTCGAGTGGGGCGGTATGTCTGTGAATGCTGATCGTCAGGTCGCAGTTATGAATCCGATTGGCTTACCGTTCGTGAGTCGTTTGATTCCTGCTGATCCAAACCGTGAGCCAGTTGCACGTGGTGCAGGTACTGAACAGGGCATGCAACCAATGTATGGTACACCTTATGGTGTTGATATTAGTCCATTCCTTTCACCATTCGGCTTACCATGTAAACAACCTGGATGGGGCTTTGTTGCTGGTGTGGACTTAAAAACGCATGAAGTGGTCTGGAAAAAACGTATTGGTACGATTCGAGACAGCTTGCCACAATTGTTCCAATTGCCACCTGTAAAAATTGGTGTACCAGGTCTTGGTGGATCGATTTCAACTGCGGGTAATGTGATGTTCGTGGGTGCAACCCAAGATAACTACATTCGTGCATTTAATGTTTCAAATGGCGATAAGTTATGGGAAGCACGTTTACCTGCAGGTGGACAAGCAACACCAATGACTTATGAAGCCAATGGTAAACAATATGTCGTGATCATGGCAGGTGGGCATGGCTCATTCGGTACTAAGATGGGTGACTATCTCGTCGCTTATGCTTTACCTTAAACCCCTCCCAACCTCCCTTTCATAAAGGGAGGAGTTCCCCTCTTTTATAAAGAGAGGTTAGGGAAGGTTAAAAGTCCAGATTTATCTGGGCTTTTTCTTTTTATAGCCTTTAATAAGCTTATCAATAAAACCGTTATTAAATATGCAAAAAAAGCATTTTATTGATGAATAAAAGCTCGCTATGCTAGCCCTCTTTATAATGAATTTACTAGCCATACGCCATGTATTTATATACTGACTTCGATCAGCAGCTGATCAACCAACGTGTTGCTCAGTTTCGCGATCAAACAGAACGCTATTTAGCAGGAAAATTGACCGAAGACGAATATCGTCCATTACGTTTGCAAAATGGTTTATACGTGCAACGTTACGCGCCGATGCTTCGTATCGCTGTGCCGTATGGCTTAATGAATACAAAACAACTCAGAAAAATTGCTGAGATTGCGACTGAATATGATCGCGGTTATGCGCACGTTTCAACACGCCAAAATATTCAGTTGAACTGGCCAGCATTAGAAAATGTACCTGATATCCTTGCTGAATTGGCAATGGTTCAAATGCACGCTGTACAGACTTCTGGTAACTGTATCCGTAATACAACCACTGACCAGTTTGCAGGTGTGGTTGCAGGTGAAATTGCTGATCCACGTCCAACATGTGAGCTGATTCGTCAGTGGAGTACATTCCACCCTGAATTTGCGTTCTTACCACGTAAGTTCAAAATCGCGGTTTCTGCTCTAGAAGAAAAAGATCGTGCCGCGACAGCATTCCATGATATTGGTGTTTATATCGTGCGTAATGACGCTGGTGAAATCGGTTATAAAATCATGGCTGGTGGTGGGCTTGGTCGTACCCCAATTATTGGTAGTGTAATTCGTGAATTTTTACCACGCGAAGATTTGATTGCCTATTTAGAAGCAACTTTACGTGTCTATAATTTACATGGTCGCCGAGACAATAAATATAAAGCGCGTATCAAGATTTTAGTCAAAGCACTTACGCCTGAAGTATTTGCACAAAAGGTTGAAGCTGAATTTGAACACACACGTGAAGCATTGAAAATTCAACCAGAAATCTTGAAAAAATTGGATGAAGAATTTACGCCATTTGATTATCAAGATTTAGAAGATCAAGATTTCACGACTTTGTTTGCTGAACATCCTAAATTCAAACAATGGTTTAATGTGAATACCGATGCACATAAAGTTAAAGGTTATCGTATTGTGACGATTTCTTTGAAACGTGCAGGTGTTGCACCAGGGGATATGACCACTGAGGAAATGAATTTAATTGCTGACTTAGCAGATAAATACACCTTTGGTGAGTTCCGTACTACGCATGAACAAAATATTTCATTAGTGGATGTTCCACAAAAAGATTTATTTGAATTGTGGCAAACGCTTGAACATCACAATATGGCGCGTGCGCATATTGGTTTTATTACCGATATTATTTGCTGTCCGGGCGGTGATTTCTGTTCATTGGCAAATGCGAAATCAATTCCAATTTCAGAAGCGATTAGCCGTCGTTTTGATGATTTAGATACGATCTATAATCTTGGCGAGCTCGACCTGAATATTTCAGGCTGTATGAATGCTTGTGGTCATCACCATGTAGGGAATATTGGTATTCTTGGTGTTGATAAAAAAGGTGCAGAATTCTATCAAATTACCTTAGGTGGACATGCGGATCATGATGCGTCTTTAGGTGATATTTTAGGCCCATCTTTTGCTGCTGATGCCGTGCCAGATGTAATCGAAGAAATTTTAAATACTTATCTTGATTTACGTAATGACGGTGAGCGTTTTATTGATACCTATCGCCGTGTCGGCATTCAGCCATTTAAGGAGCGTGCTTATGCTTAATACAACGCTACAAGTGCTTTTTAAAGATGGCACAATTGCAGATAATACCTATCAAGTGATTGCTGAAGATGGTGTTGTTCCAGCGGGTGATGTGGTTTTAACAACAGCACAGCTTGATCAATTACCAAATGTGCAAGGTAAAAAAGCGCTCTATATTACAGTCAATGATTCTCCTGAGACTCATCAGTTTCCATTAGATGCATTCGATGCAATTTTTATCGAATTTGCTGGTTTTAATGATGGTCGAGGATATTCATTTGCAGCATTGTTACGTCGTCAAGGCTACCAAGGCGAGTTGCGTGCAGTCGGTGATATTTTTAAGGACGTTCTAAATTATTTAAAACGTTCTGGCTTTGATACTTTTGTGGTGAAAGAGGGTAAGGATATTCAAGAGGCTGCTGCTGGGCTTCAGGACTTTACCAATCCTTATCAAGCTTCTACCGCTGTACCGCAAGCAAGCTACCAAACAGGCGCTTAGAAATTTTTTTGTAATAAAAAGCTGAACCTAGGTTCAGCTTTTTATGGAGCTATATTTTTCCTAGTCGTAAATAAATCAAACCATTTAGAATAACTGATCATAAAAACTCAACTTAATATGAGAATTTCTTCTATCTATTAGTTCGTATTAGCATTTAGCTATAATCTTTTAGCCTTATTCATCTAATTGACAATTCACCATCCATTTGATGCCAAATTGATCTGTAAATGCACCGTATAGCGCCCCCCAAAATGTTTTTTCTAATTGCATTTCAATATGTCCGCCCACAGATAATTGATTGAATAGGCGGCGTGCTTCCATTTCATCATCTTCAATATTAATTGAAATATAGTGATTATTTCCTTGAATAAAGCTGCTATTTGGAGCGCAGAATTGGTCATTTACATCTGAACCCATTAACACGGTATATTCGTTGATTGGTAAAGAGACATGTAAAATTAAACTTTTATCAGCCTCAGATAATGTCACTCCTTCTGTTGGCGGCATATCCGCGTAACGAGTGAGCATCGCAAATTCACCACCAAAAACGGATTGATAAAAAATAAAAGCTTGTTCTGTTTGACCTTTAAAGTTTAGATAGTGATTAAGTTGCATTTTAAAGCTCCTTGTTGTTTTTTTATACAGTGCATAACGTAGCTCTATTTGAACAATAGGTGAATTATTTTTTGTAATTATTAAGCACAAAAAATCCTGCACGGGGCAGGATTTTTCATAAAGCAATAAATCTTAGATCAATTCGATTGCAACAGCAGTCGCTTCACCACCGCCGATACAAAGCGCAGCAACACCTTTCTTACCACCTGTACGTTTAAGTGCATGGATCAGTGTCAAAATAATGCGTGAACCCGTTGATCCGACAGGGTGACCTAATGCACAAGCCCCGCCATTGATATTCACTTTTTCAGCATCTAATTTGAAATCATCAATCGGGCACATTGTAACCATAGCAAAAGCTTCATTGATTTCCCAAAGATCAACTTCTTGCGCATCCCAACCTGCTTTCTTCAATACTTTCTCAATCGCACCAACAGGAGCAATTGTGAATTCAGAAGGGTGTTGAGAGTTAGAAGCCGTAGCGATGATTTTTGCTAAAGGTTGTAAGCCACGTGCAGAAGCAACATCTGCTGAAGTAAGTACAAGTGCAGAAGCACCATCAGAAATGGAGCTTGCATTTGCAGCGGTAATTGTACCGTCTTTTGCAAATGCAGGTTTCAAACTTGGAATTTTATCAATTTTTGCATTCAAAGGTTGTTCGTCTTGATCAACAACAACATCACCTTTGCGTGTCGAAAGAGTGACTGGAACGATTTCATCTTTAAAGTAGCCTTCAGTAATTGCTTTTTGAGCACGTTGCAAAGAGCGAATAGCAAAATCATCCATTTGCTCACGTGTATAGCTACGTTTATTCGCCATATCTTGTGCAAATGAACCCATCAAACGACCTGTCTCTGCATCTTCAAGACCATCAAAGAACATATGATCTTTAATTTCACCATGACCCATGCGATAGCCCGCACGCGCTTTAGGCAAAACGTAAGGAGCATTAGTCATTGATTCCATGCCGCCTGCAACAACAATTTCAGCACTACCTGCTTTGATCATGTCTGACGCTTGCATAACAGCTTTCATACCTGAACCACAAAGCTTGTTAATTGTTACAGCACCTGTTGAATCTGGTAAGCCAGCTTTACGCATTGCTTGACGTGCTGGACCTTGCTTTAAACCTGCTGGTAACACACAACCCATGATCACTTCTTCAACGTCAGTTGGTTGTAGACCAGCACGTGTAATTGCTTCTTTAATTGTGATTGCACCAAGTTCAGGTGCTGTTGCACTTGATAAAGCGCCTTGGAAGCCGCCCATTGCAGTACGAGCACCATTAACAATTATGATATCAGTCATTATGTGTCTCCAGATTTATAATTTGTAGAGAATGTTCAAAACCTATGCAGTATAGTCAAAAATACGAGTTTTGGTTTTTTTCTGGTTGGACTGTAGAGTTTTTTAGCAAGTCGAAACCATTTCGCTGCGGATTTGTCCCATATTGCTTAAAATAATTTTTAAATGATTATTTGAGTTATTCATACAATAGAAAAAGCTACCATTTGAACCTCTTGGTAACCCCGTATCTCCTTGAAAGGTGACTGAGTTAACCCTTAGTGTTCCTCTCCAGTCTAATGTTCCATATTTTGATGGTATTGTGTTGGCATATAAAATTTGTTCTGAACGTTCTCGTGTCCGATTTCGGTTGTCATCAAAAAAGCCAATAAAACCTCGACTCCAATCATTACTGCATGTTATGAGATCTGTACTTGCACACAAAGTCACATTTTTATGATGAATTTGAGCATCAGATTTAGCTTTTTGTATATAAATTGTGAGAATTTTCTTGATCTGATTTACTTCATTTGAGATGAGCATATTGTTAAAGTAGGGTGTTCCAATTGCTGCAATTATAGAAATAATGGCAATGGTGATGATGGCTTCACTCATTGTGAAACCTAAAGTTTTAAACATAATATGACCTATATGCATTTCTGTAATTTTTTTATTAACAAAGTGTTAAGTAATTACTGTATTTATTAAATTAAGTTTAGTATTAGAAAAACTAACGATTACTTCATGTAAAAAATGCTGCTAAACTTGAAGTGAGCGAACAATAAGCTATTCAAATTTTCATTGCGAATCAAAATTTACTGAACTACAACGGAAATTGTAAGAAATTTTGTCAATAATTTACGAGGTTAAAGTTATCAAGCACTTGGAAAATTCATCAAGTGTTTGTATGATTCAAAGTGAAGTGAATAGCTTAAAAATAATACTGTGAACACTTCTGTGTTTATGGGGCCAAAAATCATAGGCTAAGCTTGAACAACAAACAATTGTTATCTCTGGAGGATATCCATGAAATTGAGTCGTATTGCACTTGCTATGCTTGTTGCTGCTCCTTTAGCTGCTGCTAATGCGGGTATTACAGTAACGCCATTAATGCTTGGTTACACATTTCAAGATTCTAAGCACAACAATAGCAATGAAAACTTGACATATGGTCCTGAGCTTCAAGACGATTTATTCGTTGGTGCTGCTCTAGGTGTTGAGTTAACGCCTTGGTTAGGTTTCGAAGCTGAATACAACCAAGTGAAGGGTGATGTTGACGCAGTTAATCCTAACGCTGAATATAAACAACAGCAAATCAATGGTAACTTCTATGTTACTTCTGATTTAATCACTAAAAACTACGATAGCAAAATCAAGCCTTACGTACTATTAGGTGCTGGTCATTATAAGTATACTTTTGATGATGTGAATCGTGGTGTTCGTGGTGATAAAGAAGAAGGTACTTTAGGTAATGCTGGTTTTGGTGCTTTCTGGCGCTTAAATGATGCTTTATCTCTTCGTACTGAAGCTCGTGGTACTTATAACATCGATGAAGACTTCTGGAACTATACAGCTCTTGCTGGTTTAAACGTAGTTCTTGGTGGTCACTTGAAGCCTGCTGCTCCAGTAGTAGAAGTTGCTCCAGTTGAACCAACTCCAGTTGCTCCACAACCACAAGAGTTAACTGAAGACCTTAACATGGAACTTCGTGTATTCTTTGATACTAACAAGTCAGACATCAAGCCACAGTACAAGTCTGAAATTGCTAAAGTAGCTGAGAAATTATCTGAGTACCCGAATGCGACTGCGCGTATCGAAGGTCACACAGATAACACTGGTCCACGTAAGTTAAACGAACGTTTATCATTAGCTCGTGCTAACTCTGTTAAATCAGCTCTTGTAAACGAATACAACGTTGATGCTTCTCGTTTGTCTACTCAAGGTTTCGCTTGGGATCAACCGATTGCTGACAACAAAACTAAAGAAGGTCGTGCTATGAACCGTCGCGTATTCGCTGCGATCACTGGTAGCCGTACTGTTCTTGTACAACCAGGTCAATAAGCTCAATAATTTGAGTTTTAAATGACATAAAAAAGCGACTCAATTGAGTCGCTTTTTTTGTTGCTATATTGTTGGTTTGACAAGATATATTCATTTGCTTTCTCCTTAATTTAATTGATGTATTTAAGGTAATATTTTAATTACCAAATACCTTTGTTGAGTTGTTGTTTTGCCTGTTGTCGATCTCTACGATGCTGTGCTCGTGGTTTTTCACTTTCATGTATTCCACCTTTTTTTAACAAAGGGGATACTGCAACAGGGTTGCGAGCTTTGATTTTTGGCATCTCTTTAAGTTTCATATCATTAACCTTTAATGCATAAAATTTGTTTAAGGGTGTGCAAGATTTCGACTAAATCTGATTGGTTTGCCATGACTTGATCAATATCTTTATATGCACTTGGGATTTCATCAATAACACCACTATCTTTACGGCATTCAATGCCTTGAGTCTGATGAATCAAATCATCTTGGCTAAAGAGTAATTTGGCTTTACTACGACTCATTTTTCTTCCTGCACCATGTGAACATGAGCAAAAAGACTCTGGATTTGCTTTGCCCTTCACAATATAAGAGCGAGCTCCCATGGAACCAGGAATAATTCCTAACTCATCTCTGCCTGCGCGAATTGCACCTTTTCGTGTGATCAGTAAGTCTTCACCAAAATGATGTTCACGACTGACATAATTATGATGGCAGTTAATTGCTTCTTTGGTCATTTGAAATGGCGGCAGGAGTGGTCGAATCGCTTCTAAAATGAGGCGCATCATTTCCCGACGATTCTCAAAAGCATAGTTTTGTGCCCATTCCACCGCTTCAACATAATCATTGAAACTGGCTGAACCCTCAGCAAAGTAGCTCAGATCTTTGTCTGGAACATGTCCAAACCGATGCTGCGCTTCTTTCTTTGCTAGTTCGATAAAATAAGTCCCAATCACATTCCCTAAACCACGACTACCAGAATGCAGCATGATCCAGACATCTTGGTTTTCATCCAGACAGAGTTCGATAAAGTGATTACCGCCTCCTAAAGTACCCAGTTGTTTTTGCCATGTAGCATCAAATTTTCTGAGCATTCTAACAAGTCCAGGATGCTTTTTAATGATTGGTTGCAATCGCTTTTCCAGTGGAATAACACTTGAGGCTTTTGCCTTGATTTGTTTGTGCAACTCAAAACCTACAGGAACTTTGCGCTCAATTGCATGTCTCAATGGCGCTAAATTGTCGGGTAGTTGCGAAGCTTTTAAATTCAGCCGAATTGCGTTCATTCCACAGCCAATATCCACACCGACAGCGGCAGGGATAATCGCATGCTTGGTCGGAATGACACTACCAACAGTCGCACCTTTGCCGACATGTACATCTGGCATTACTGCGATATGTGAATGTATAAACTGTAGCTGCGCCATTTTTTTGAGTTGTTCAATGCTTTCTTGATCAATGTCATTGGTGAATATTTTTACTGGTACACCATATTGTGCATTCGCATTGAGTATTTTTTGTATGCCCATTTTCTTATCTCGGTCATTTTAATTCTTCCGTCCGAATAGGCATAAAAAAACCTAGCGAATGCTAGGCTTAAGTAGGCACTCGGACAAGTGATCGTAAGATTTGTCACTTGTCCGTGAGATGACAGTGCCAAATCTAAAGTGTGTTTTCCTGTAGTAATAGCATCGTGTCATCCTCCTGTTTTCTTAAATACTTATACAATGTATAAGTGTGCCGTTGAAATATGAGCGTGAATTTTACGCATATTTCAAATTAGGTCAAGTTTTTACCTGATTTTTATTCGCCTTCTTTAACATTCATGTCTTTGTAGGCAATCAGTTTGGTTTTATGTTTCCATTTATACCCTAGCCATATCACCAAGAATAATGGAATGCTGATATAGGTTGAAAGTAAGCCTATCCAATCCACTTTTCCACCTAGAACAGCTTCATAATTTTGACCTAAGATAATGATAGAACAAAGAATAAATGCGAACCATGGTGCAAAAGGAAAGAACTTTGCGCGATAGGCAAGGTCATCAAGTTTATGACCCTGAGCAAGATAACCTTTACGGAAACGGTAGTGTGAAATTGCAATACCAAGCCAAACGATAAATCCACACATACCTGACATGTTCAGCAACCAGTTAAACACTTGTTGCTCACCAATAAAAGTGGTTAAAAAGCAGAGTGCAGCGACAGCCGTTGTTGCGTAAAGTGCATTCATTGGTACACCACGACGATCAAGCTGTGAGAACCATTTTGGCGCACGACCTTCTTTTGCCATATCAAACAACATACGTGTTGATGAGTACATGCCTGAATTACCCGCGGATAAAATTGCACTTAGAATCACGGCATTCATTAGGCCAGCAGCAAATGCAAATCCAGCTTTCTCATAAAGTAATGTGAAAGGTGAAAGTGCGATATTTTCACTTTCTGCAGCATGTAACAACAGTGGGTTGTCATAGCTAATCAAGGTGCCAATGATGAAGATACACAGGATGTAGAATAATAAAATACGCCAGAAAATTTGTTTAATCGCAAGAGGAATTGTTTTCTTCGGATCTTTTGATTCACCTGCTGCAACCCCAACCATTTCGGTACCTTGGAATGAGAACCCAGCAATCATGGCAACACCGATCATGGCCTGTAAACCACCAACAAACGGCGCGTCACCTTTAGTCCAATTCGTAAATACTGATGCATCTGGTGTTAGCATGATTTTTGCGATCATGGCGATACCAATAATAATGAAGACAATGATCGCGATCACTTTAATCATCGAGAACCAGAATTCACTTTCACCAAAACCTTTGACGGTCATTGCATTGATGCCAAAAATCACGGCAAGGAACAGCGCACTCCAATAAAAGCCAGAAATTTCTGGGAACCAGAACTTCATAATAAATTGAACTGCAACTAATTCAAATGCAACGGTAATTGCCCAGTTGTACCAGTAATTCCATCCTAAGGCGAAGCCAAAGCCTTCTTCAACATACCGGCTACCATAGGTAAAGAATGCACCTGAACTTGGGTTATGTGTTGCAAGTTCACCCAAGCTAGTCATCAAGAAATAAATCATGATACCAATTAGTGCATAGGCGAGTAATGCACCGCCAGGACCTGCAGTCGCAATAGTTGAACCTGATGCAAGGAATAAACCTGTACCGATCGATCCACCAATCGCAATCATATTGAGGTGGCGAGCCCCGAGCTTGCGCTGAAGGTGTTGGGGAGCAGATGTATCGCTCATAAAAATTCCTTAAACTTTATAAGGGTCTATTGACACTTCTCATAGGTTGTAGGGTAGACGAACATGTCAATTGACCCTATTTAGCACTCGCGAAGAGTACCTTAAATCCTTGTTGATCGGTTTTTATCATACATTGACCAAAACTTTGCTCAATGAGAGGCGGGTAGTTTAAAAAACGATTCGCCACGATCCATAACTCACCTGAGCTTTTCAGGTGGGATTTTGCAAGCTGACAGAGTTCTTCACTTGCATCGTAATTGGTATGAATCCCTTGATGAAATGGAGGATTGCTCACAATCGCATCCAACTCTCTAGGTGCATCTTTTAAACCTGTGACAGCTTGTAGATGTAACTGAGCTAAATCCAAGCCATTTCGTTTGAAAGTCATCTCAGTTGATCGTAATGCAAATGCATCAACATCAAGCGCAAAAATATGTTGCTCTGGATTTAATTTGGCTAAAAAGCTGCTGATAACGCCAGCGCCGCAACCAAAGTCGGCAATCTTACCTGATTTTACTTGTGATAGGTAAGGAAGTAATATGGCTGTTCCGACATCCAAATGCGCTTGACTAAACACACCTGGTAGTGCACAGATTTCTAACTGATCTTGGTTCACTTGAACTGTATATGTTTTTAACCATTGTTCAAGTGGTTTAAGTTGCTCAGCTTTTTCTATTTTTAATTGCCATAATTGACAGTGACGTGCGCTATCTAACTTTAGCGTTTTCCCATAGGGTTGCAGTTGTTTTGCTGCGCGTTCCACCCCCCCTTTTTTCTCACCGACAAGAAAAATATTTTGACCAATGGTTAAATGGCTCACCACAACATGCAAAATATAGCTGAGGAGTTCTTTTGATTTTGGAACGAAAATAACGACTTGATCAAAGTTAGATTGAGGAAATTCCACTGAAAAGCTTGAATCAATTCCTGAGCTTAAAAAGCTTTGGTGATCAGCATAATTCCAAGTCCAAACAGATGCTTGTACTTGAGTTGGTAAATTTTTGGCGAGTTGATCATTTGGGGCATTGATCAGTAAAACTTGCCCGTTTAAATAATCTTGTTGTCTCAAGACAACTTCACTACGTGGATCCATTATTGATCTCTCATCAAAAACAAAGCCCAGTTGCTAAACTGGGCAATGATCATTTATTAGATGACTACTTGTGTGTTTCAGGTAAAACAATATTCAAAATCAAAGCTGCAATACCGCCTGTTGCGACACCCGAGCTAAAAATATTTTTGAATAATTCAGGTAAATGCTCAAGGATCTGAGGAACTTGTGCAACACCTAAGCCGAGCGCAAGTGAAATTGCAATAATAAGCAAAGCACGACGATCTAGGTGGATACTTGAAAGGATATTAATCCCAGAAGCTGCAACGGCACCAAACATCACCATCACTGCACCACCTAATACGGCTTGCGGCACTGCCTGAATCACGGCAGCAACAGCAGGGAATAAGCCTAAAATAACTAAAAGTACTGCTATCCAAATACCGACATAACGACTAGCTACGCCTGTGAGTTGAATCACACCATTATTTTGTGCAAACACAGAGCTTGGGAAAGTATTAAAAATACCAGCAAGGAATGAGTTGGCGCCATTAACTAGAACACCACCTTTAATACGTTGCATCCAAATAGGACCATCAACAGGTTGGTTTGAAATTTTACTGGTTGCAGTCACATCACCGATCGCTTCCAAAGAGGTAACGAGATAGATGAATGCCATTGGAATAAACAAACTCCAAGAGAAGCTTAAACCAAAATGCATAGGCGTTGGGATTTGAATTAAAGGTGCTTCATTCAATACTGAAAAGTTCAAATGTCCCATAAACCCAGCGAGGATATAGCCAATCACTAAAGCAATTAAAATTGCTGAACTTTTCACCCAAATAATACGAATACGATTGAGTAGAATGATGATCCCAAGAACCGTACATGACATGATCAGGTTGTCTGCATTAGCAAAGGTATTGTCTTGCATTGCAGTGTAACCACCACCCATGCTAATTAAGCCTTCTTTAATCAATGTTAAACCGATGAGCAGAACGACTATTCCTGTGACTAACGGGGTAATCAGCTTTTTTACCCAAGGTAAAATACGAGAAACCCCCATTTCAATGAATGAGCCTGCAATCACAACGCCAAAAATAGCAGCCATAACTTGTTCTACGGGCGTTCCCGCAGCAACCATTGCACTCCCAATACCGATGATCGGGCCAATAAAGTTGAAGCTTGTACCTTGAACAATCAGTAAACCTGCTCCGAAAGGACCGACTTTCTTACATTGTAAAAATGTCGCAATCCCTGAAATGATCAAAGACATTGAGAGGATCATATTGGTATCTTCACGAGAGACGCCAAGCGCTAAACAGATCAATAATCCAGGAGTAACGATTGGTACTAAAATCGCGAGAAGATGTTGAAGTGCAGCTAAAAATGCAACAAAAGGTTTCGGTCGATCATTCAGTCCGTAAACTAAGTCGAGCTGTTGCTGAGGTTGAGAATTTGACATGGGAGTTTGAAAAAGCGATAAGCATTAGTGGAATATTCTAATAGAGTTAGTCTACTTTACCAACGATTCTGTAACGTTTCGTCAGAAAAAAAGTCACATGTCAATAAACTGTCACTACTAAAGTGTAGTGTTTTTCTGTATAATCTGCCCTCAAATTTTAAGCGTATCGAATTCTATGTCTGATATTAAGAATCTCCGCAATATCGCAATTATTGCGCACGTCGACCACGGTAAAACCACGCTTGTCGATAAATTACTTCAACAATCTGGTGCTTTGGGTGACCGTGCAGGCGAGATTGAGCGTGTCATGGACTCGAATGCGCTTGAAAGTGAACGTGGTATTACCATTCTTGCAAAAAACACGGCAATTAAATGGTTAGATAAACGTACTGATACTGAATACCGTATCAACATCGTCGACACCCCAGGACACGCCGACTTCGGTGGTGAAGTGGAACGTGTAATGTCGATGGTTGACTGTGTATTACTTCTTGTTGACTCACAAGAAGGTCCAATGCCACAAACTCGCTTTGTAACTCAAAAAGCATTTGCTCGTGGTTTGAAGCCTAT
>NZ_DJLC01000009.1:0-18637 GCF_002434875.1 Acinetobacter sp. UBA6526
AGCGTACATTGATCGTCGATGTACCAATTGTTATGGACGACGGAACAATTCGCCACTTTGAAGGATACCGTGTTCAACACAACCTATCACGTGGTCCAGGTAAAGGCGGTATTCGCTATCACCAAGATGTTGAACTCAACGAAGTGATGGCTTTGTCAGCTTGGATGACGATTAAAACTGCAGTTTTGAATCTACCTTTTGGCGGTGCTAAAGGCGGTATTCGCGTAAATCCTAAAGAACTTTCGCCACGTGAATTAGAACGTTTGACACGTCGTTTCACCAGTGAAATCAGTTCAATCATTGGTCCACAAATTGATATTCCTGCGCCTGATGTTGGTACAAATCCAAACATCATGGGCTGGATGATGGACACTTATTCAAGCATCAAAGGCCATACCGTAACTGGTGTTGTAACTGGTAAACCTGTTCATCTCGGTGGTTCACTTGGTCGTGTTCGTGCGACGGGTCGCGGTGTATTTGTTACAGGTATGCAAGTTGCAGAACGCATCAAATTACCCGTTGAAGGCAGTAAAGTTGCTGTTCAAGGTTTCGGTAACGTTGGTAATGAAGCTGCATACCTATTTAACCATGCTGGCGCAAAGATCGTAGCTGTGCAAGACCATACAGGCACAATCTTTAATGCTGAAGGTCTTAACGTTAAAGCATTACAAAAATATGTTGCTGAACACGGCGGTGTAATGGGCTTTGAAAATGCAACGGTTATTTCAGACGAAGAGTTCTGGACAATCGACATGGATATCCTCATCCCAGCAGCATTGGAAGGTCAGATTACAGTTGAGCGTGCGAAAAACCTAAAAGCCAAAATCGTACTTGAAGGTGCAAATGGTCCAACTTATCCAGAAGCTGATGATGTTTTCGTAAGCCGTGACATTACGGTTGTACCTGACGTGATCTGTAACGCTGGTGGTGTAACCGTAAGTTATTTTGAATGGGTTCAAGATATGGCGAGCTACTTCTGGAGCGAAGACGAAATCAACGAACGTCTCGATAAGTTGATGATCCAAGCCATTGCGGATGTTTGGAATACCGCAGCACAGAAGGAATGCAGCTTGCGTACAGCAGCCTACATCTTGGCCTGTGAGCGTATTTTAAAAGCACGTAAAGAACGCGGTATTTTCCCAGGATAATTTCCAAATTTCAAAACATGGCTTGTTGAACATTCAGCAAGCCTGAATATCAAAACAGGAAGTGAGTAAATAAAATGAGTGATGTAGCAATTACACGTAGCAACTTTAATGATTGGATGGTTCCAGTTTTTGCTCCAGCAAATTTCATTTTAGTTCGTGGCGAAGGTTCTCGTATTTGGGATCAAGACGATAAAGAATATATCGATTTTGCAGGTGGAATTGCAGTTAACGCTTTAGGTCATGCACATCCTGTTGCAGTAAATGCATTAACAGAACAAGCGCAAAAACTTTGGCATATTGGTAATGGTTATACCAATGAACCAGTGTTACGCCTTGCAAAACAATTAGTTGAAAACACGTTCGCGGATAAAGTCTTTTTCTGTAACTCAGGTGCAGAAGCAAACGAAGCAGCATTAAAACTTGCGCGTAAAGTTGGCTTACTCAGCGGCAATCCTCACAAGAATCATATTGTTGCATTTAAAAATGCATTCCACGGTCGTACCTTATTTACAGTAACTGCTGGCGGACAACCTAAATATTCACAAGATTTTGCACCATTACCAGGTGGCATTGAGCATACAGCATTCAATGATTTAGAAGCTGCAAAAGCTGTCATTACAGATGAAACTTGCGCGGTTATCGTAGAGCCAATCCAAGGTGAAGGCGGTGTTCTACCTGCTGATATCGAATTCTTAAAAGGTCTACGTGCGCTGTGTGATGAAAAAGGTGCTGTACTGATTTTTGATGAAGTACAAACGGGTGTTGGTCGTACAGGCTCACTTTATGCCTACATGAAAACAGGTGTAACCCCTGATATTTTAACCACAGCAAAAGCACTAGGTGGTGGTTTTCCTATCGGTGCAATGATTACTACTGATAAATACGCAAACATGTATGTTGTTGGTGATCATGGCACGACCTATGGTGGTAATCCATTGGCTTGTGCAGTCGCGGGTGCGGTATTTGAATTTATTAATACTCCTGAAGTTTTGGATGGCGTCAAGCAGCGTCACCAATATTTCGTTGATGCATTAAATAAATTGAATGCTGAATACGGTTTATTTAAAGAAATCCGTGGGCAAGGTTTATTGATTGGTTGCGTACTAAAAGATGAACATGCAGGCAAAGCAAAAAATATCGTGACATTAGCAGGTGAGGAAGGGCTATTAGCACTTGTCGCTGGTGGTGATGTTGTTCGTTTTACGCCTTCACTTATCATTCCACAAAAGGATATTGATGAAGGTTTAACGCGTTTTGCTCGTGCATTAGCACGTTTCTAAATCTGTTGTGAGCATCTAACCATGATGATTGTTAGACATGCCGCGCATCGGGACTTAGATGATATTTATCGTTTAGCGCAAAGAGCAGGAGAGTCAGGCATCGGCTTGACCTCTCTTCCACAAAACAAAGAAATTTTAGCTGAACGTATTACTCGTACAGCCAATACATTGGCTGGGCTAGCTGAGAAAGAAGATGCAAGTTATTTATTTGTACTTGAAGATACCACAGCTCAAAAAATTGTTGGAGTCAGTGCAATCGAAGTTGCAGTTGGTTTAAGAGAGCCTTTCTATAACTTCCGAATTGCAAAACAAGTACATGCGTCAAAAGCATTGGACGTATATAAAACTTTAGACACGTTATATCTGAGTAATGATCATACGGGTTGTAGCGAACTATGTACCTTGTTCCTCGATCCTGAATATCGTGTGAATCAAAACGGAAAACTTCTGTCTAAAGTACGTTTCTTATTTATCGCTGCTTTTCGTCAATATTTTGAAGAAAGGCTGATCGCAGAAATGCGTGGATTCTCAGACGCAAATGGCTTTTCGCCATTCTGGGATGCACTAGGCAATCATTTTTTTAATATGGATTTTGCGGCTGCGGATTATCTCAGTGGCGTAGGACAAAAAGCGTTCATTGCTGAATTAATGCCGAGATTTCCATTGTACGTCGATTTGCTACCCAATGAGGCAAGGGCCGTGATTGCAGAGGTTCATCCTCAGACCAAACCTGCGGCGAAAGTGCTGATGTCAGAAGGTCTGAAGTATCAAGGCTATGTCGATATTTTTGATGCAGGTCCAACCTTAGAAGCAAACACAGCCGATCTTCGTGCAGTAAAAGAAAGTCGACTATTGAAAGTCAACATTGCAGAACAGATTGAACGCGCAGAAGTTCAATACTTAGTTGCAAATGATGAATACCAAGATTATTGCGTCCTGCTCATCAATAACAAGTTGCAAGATAACGATAATTTGATGATCACAGCAGAACAAGCTCAAGCACTCAAAGTTGCTGAGGGCGATGAAGTCCGAGTTTTAGCATTAGAAAAAATGGAGAATCACTAATGTCACAAGGTGCATTATTAATCAATGGTGCGTGGGTACAAGGACAAGGTACTGCGTTTACCAAAACAAATCCTGTGACCAATCAAACGATTTGGTCAGGTCATGAAGCGAGCAAAACTGATGTAGATCATGCTTGCTTAGTTGCACGCCAAGCATTTCCAGCATGGGCACGTTTAGATTTAGAAGATCGTATCACTATTATTGAACGTTTTGCGGCATTACTTGAGCAAAATAAAAGTCAATTGGCAGAAGTCATTAGCCAAGAAACCTCAAAGCCGTTCTGGGAAACTTTAACGGAAGTTCAAGCGATGATTGGCAAAATCGCAATTTCAATTCGAGCTTATCATCAGCGGACAGGCTTCAGTAAAACAGAAATGCCTGATGGAGTTGCTTCTTTACGTCATCGTCCTCATGGTGTGCTTGCTGTATTTGGCCCTTATAACTTTCCAGGTCATCTACCCAATGGTCATATCGTACCCGCACTAATTGCTGGCAATACCATTGTATTCAAACCAAGTGAATTAACGCCTTGGACTGCAGAAGAAACGGCAAAATTATGGCAACAAGCAGGTCTGCCAAATGGCGTACTCAACATTGTTCAAGGTGGCCGTAGCACTGGAGAAGCACTGGCAACAGCAGAGCAAATTGATGGTTTACTTTTCACAGGCAGTGCTAATACGGGTTATCACTTACATAAGCAAATGGCAGGTGCACCAGAGAAGATTCTTGCTTTAGAAATGGGTGGAAATAACGCACTCATTATCGATGAAGCAACTGATATTGATGCAGTGGTAAATATTGCAATCCAATCTGCATTTGTCTCAGCAGGACAGCGTTGTACCTGTGCACGTCGTATTATCGTAAAACATGGCGCCAATGGGGATGCCTTCATTCAACGTTTTATAGAAGTTGCTAAAAACCTCGTGATTGGTAAATGGAATGCAGATCCGCAACCATTTATGGGTGGTGTGATTTCATCTCATGCAGCAGAACAAATGCTAATTGCTCAACGCAAATTGATTGAATTAGGTGCGAAACCTTTACTCGAAATGACACGTCCTCAAGCGGAGAGTTCTTTGCTGACCGCAGGGATTTTAGAAGTCAGCCAAATGACGGATATTCCTGACGAAGAATATTTTGGACCTTTAACCACAATTTATCGTTACCACGATTTTGATGAGGCACTCAACATTGCCAATAACACACGTTTTGGTTTAGCAGTTGGTTTAGTTTCACCTGATCGAGATCTGTTTGATCGTGTTCTGATTGAAGCACGCGCAGGCATTGTGAACTGGAATAAGCCACTCACAGGTGCATCAAGTGCAGCACCATTTGGTGGTGTTGGTGCGTCGGGTAATCATCGTGCCAGTGCATTTTATGCCGCTGATTATAGTGCATGGCCAATGGCTTCACTGGAAAGTGATAGCGTGAGCTTACCTGCAAAACTATCACCAGGCATCGTGCTGTAAATCGGTTGGAGAGAAAAAAATGTCAGGTTTTGAAATTAATTTTGATGGTTTAGTTGGCCCTACGCATCATTATGCAGGCTTATCTTTTGGTAATGTTGCATCAACGAAAAACCGAAATAACACTTCGAATCCACGATTAGCAGCAAAACAAGGCCTCATGAAAATGAAAGCACTTGCTGATCTTGGACTCAAACAAGGGGTATTTGCTCCGCAAGAACGACCTCATGTACCAACATTACGTCGTTTAGGTTTTACGGGCAGTGATATTGATGTAATTGTACAAGCAATGCGTACTGCTCCAGCATTGTTGTCATCGCTCAGTTCTGCGTCATCTATGTGGACAGCAAACTCGTGTACGGTTTCGCCATCAGCTGATAGTGCGGATGGGCGTGTACATTTTACCGCCGCAAACTTAAATAATAAGTTCCATCGATCAATTGAGCATCATACGACAACCCGTATCCTTCAAGCGATGTTCAATAATGATGTATATTTCGCGCATCATGAAGCATTGCCTGAAGCAGCACTGTTTGGTGATGAAGGTGCAGCAAACCATAACCGTTTAGGTGGTGCATACGATCAAGCGGGTATACAAGTTTTTGTTTACGGTCAACAACAGCTTGGCGGCAAGGTTGCGCCACAGAAATTCCCTGCACGTCAAACACGTGAAGCGAGTGAAGCTGTTGCACGTTTACATCGTTTAGATGCAAAACGTACAGCATTTATTCAGCAAAATCCTGATGTGATTGATAAGGGCGTTTTTCATAACGATGTGATTGCAGTCAGCAACCAACAAGTTTTATTTCATCATCAGCAAGCTTTCTTAAATCAAGCTGATGCATTAAATGAAATTCGTCAAAAAATGGCTGGCATTGAGCAAGAGTTTATTTCAATCGAAGTGCCAGAAAACAGAGTAAGTGTTGAAGATGCTGTCTCAACATACTTATTCAATAGCCAAATTTTGACGCGTACTGATGGTGGTATGAGCATCGTTGTGCCTGAAGAATCTCGTCAAAACCAAGCTGTGTGGAGCTATTTGAACGATATGATTCAAATGGGGACACCAATTGATGACATCAAGGTTTTTGATCTGCGTGAAAGTATGCGAAATGGTGGTGGGCCTGCTTGTTTACGCTTACGGGTTGCAGTCAATGATGCTGAACTTGCTGCGGTCAATCCAAACTTATTTATGAATGATGATTTATTCAAAACCTTAAATCAGTGGGTGGAACAACATTATCGTGATGAGCTTTCTCAAGATGATTTAGCTGATCCAAACTTACTCATTGAGAGTCGTACAGCACTTGATGAACTCACCAAAATTTTAGCTTTAGGTTCGGTTTATCACTTCCAAAGATAAGTACCAAACAACTGCTTTTAAGGATGAAAGTACATGGTTGATCTATTAACGTTGACGTTAGAACAACAAGCGCCTAAGCATAATCATGGTGAAATGGCTGGCTTTATGTGGCAATGGCTAGGTGAAGGGCTATTGCAATGTACGCCAAAAGCACATTATAGAAAAACCGTCGTACTTTCTGCCGGTATTCATGGCAATGAAACTGCACCGATTGAATTACTCGCAAATATTATTAAAGATCTCTTTGCAGAACGCTTAGCTTTGTCTACACGTATCCTTTTCGTCTTAGGTAATCCTTCAGCCATTCGACAAGATATTCGCTATCTTGAAAATGATATGAATCGTATGTTCTGCGGAGCGTATAAAACTTTAGTACAAGATCAAGAAACGCTACGTGCAGCACAATTAGAACAAGTCACAGCACAATTTTTTGAGCAAAGTGATAAAGACGCACAACGTTATCACTATGATTTACATACCGCAATTCGAGCCTCTTTATTACCCGTATTTGCATTATTTCCTTACCAAACTCGCGCTTATGATGACTTCTTAATTGAAAGTCTGAAAGCTGCAAATTTAGATGCATTGGTGTATCACAATGCAGTAGGGAAAACATTTACCCATTTTAGCAGTGAAATGTTGCACGCTGAAAGCAGCACCTTGGAATTGGGCAAAGCAAAAGCTTTTGGTCAAAATGATCTCTCAGAATTTGCAGATATTGATCAAGTTTTACGTGCTGTCATTTCTGAGCAAGCTTTGCCTCAACGGAAAAAACCCAAAATTCGTCAATTTAAGGTTGCAGATTCAATCTTAAAACAAAGTGAAGATTTTCAACTCAAATTAAGCGCAGATGCACCTAACTTTTCAACTTTTCAGAAAGGTGAGGTCATTGCTACACAAACAATAGGTGATTATACGGCTCAAGATACTCAGGTTTGGATTCTGTTTCCAAACCCAAAGGTCAAAATCGGGTTAAGAGCTGGATTAGTTTTAAAAGAAATTGAATAAGAGAACAGCCAAAACGATCGGTTGAATCTTTCAAGGATAGATGGAGTTTGAATATGGATATTCAGTAAAAAATAAAATGCAAAAAAGTATCTATGTATAGATATTAATTTTTTTATGAAAGTGAAACAGCAAGGACAGGTTGTCATAAAAATATCGTTGGAGTGATCGTGAATGAGCAACAATAATGACAAGACATTTCTCTCAGGTGAATGCTTGAGTGAGCAATATGTATCCCAAGGTAGCTCAAATACTATTTCTACCTCAGAAATAGAAGTTGGTAAGCCATTGAAACGTGCCATGACCAAACGTCATTTGGTTATGATTTCACTTGGTGGCGCGATCGGAACAGGTTTATTTCTCGGTTCAGGAGATGTAATTTCTCAAGCAGGCCCTGTAGGTGCAATTTTATCGTATCTACTTGGTGGTGTAATTGCCTACATGGTGATGTTGTGCTTGGGGGAGTTGGCAGTACAGATGCCAGTTTCGGGTTCTTTTGGTGAATATGCGCGTACTTATATTGGCCCAGGAACTGGCTATATGATTACATGGCTATATTGGCTAACTTGGACGGCGACTCTTGGTACGGAATTTACTGCTGCTGCTCTATTGATGCAGGAATGGTTTCCTTCAATTTCCATGTGGACATGGACATTAGTATTTGCCGGTTTGGTCTTTACGCTCAATGTCAGTTCAACACGGTTCTTTGCGGAGTCTGAGTTTTGGCTTTCTTTGGTTAAAGTACTGACGATTATTTGCTTTATTGCACTTGGTTTAGCTGCAATTTTTGGCTTTATCCCATATCACGGTCACGAATCTGCACCTTTATTCAGTAAATTGACTGAACATGGTTGGTTCCCAAATGGCATCTTCCCCATTTTTGCAACGATGTTAATTGTAAACTTTGCATTTTCAGGTACAGAGTTAATTGGTGTTGCAGCAGGTGAAGCAGAGAATCCTGCGAAAACTGTTCCAAAAGCAATCAACGCAGCGATTTGGCGTTTGTTGATTTTCTTCGTGGGTACAATTGTGGTGATTTGTGCATTACTACCGTATGAAATGGCAGGCTTAAATGCAAACTCAGTAAGTAACAGTCCATTCGTAACCGTATTTAACTATATTGGTATTCCTTATGCCGAAGACATTATTCGGTTTGTTATCATTACGGCGTTATTGTCAGCAGCAAACTCAGGTTTATTTGCAGCATCACGCATGATGTGGTCTTTGTCTGCAAAAAAACAATTACCAAAAGTATTCTCAAAACTGACTCGTTCAGGCACACCTATTGTTGCAATCATTGTCACAATGTTTGGTGCGATTCCGGGCCTATTGTCTGAACATTTTGCTCCAGAAACAATTTTCAAAAACTTGTTAGGTGTTGCTGCATTCACGATGGTTGTTGTTTGGATTTCGATCTGCGTATCTCAGTTTAATTTCCGCAGACAGTGGATTAAATCAGGTAAAACAGTCAAAGATCTTAAATTTGCTGCACCATTATTCCCACTAACCCCCATCTTAGGTGGCGTATTCTGTGTGATCACCTGTATTAGTATGGTGACTGATCCTTCGATGCAAGTTGGTTTTGTCTGCTGTATCTTATTTATGATCGCATGTTATGTAAGTTACGCTATTTTTTACAAAAACAAAGAAGTTTAAATTTTAAACTGACACGAAAAGTTGAAGTTAATCTTCAACTTTTTTTTGTTTTTAATTCTTTTAATATTATCTCTATAAGTAAAAATATGCTTTAAAACGTATACATTTACATTCTCACATTTTATTCACGTTAGACTTTTTATAGTTGAAAAGTATTGTATTAATAAGAATGAGGATTAAATGAACATTAAAGTGTTATGCAGTAGCGCAGTATTATCAATTTCTCTCGCGGCATTGAGTGTGCCAGCTTTGGCTGATACAGCTAAGCCCACTGCAGTCGATAAAATTGATATTAAACAATATGCAGGGAAATGGTATGAAATTGCACATTTACCTATGTATTTTCAGCGTCAATGCGTGAGTGATACCACTGCAAAATATTCATTGAATGCGAATAATACAATCCAAGTTATCAATAGCTGTCGTAATAAATCAGATCAAATGGATCAATCCGTTGGAATCGCTTATCCAGACAATGCAGGCATGAGTAAATTAAAAGTAAGTTTTATGCCAAAAGCACTACGCTGGATTCCTTTTACTAAAGGGGACTATTGGGTACTCAGAGTTGATCCAGACTATAAAGTTGCGTTGGTTGGTGGGCCATCAAATAAATATTTGTGGCTACTTTCAAGAACACCAACAATTGACGAAGCAACTTATCAATCCTATCTCGAAACTGCAAAACAACAAGGCTATGACTTATCTGAACTGATTAAAACGCCACATACGAGCCAATAATGATTATTGTCAGATGCGAAAATTTGCATCTGGCATTTTTAATGCTAATCATTTTTAATTTATGAATTGTTCATAAATAAGCTGGAAGAACAGACAAAAGTTATCAATTCAACAAAATCACACTATAATACCGTCATCCATTCGAGTTTCAGTTGTACAGTGAGTTCATTGCACGACCAACATCGTTCATTTAAGTCAATTCTACATCCATAATTCGACTTTTTATCAATATTTTTCAATCTCTTGTGTAATCTTCACATCAGACCCATTTAGGTGCAAGCATGGAAATCAAGGTTAATTACCTCGACAACCTTCGACAAGAAGCCAAATTCGACGATTTTACAGTGATCGCCGATCAACCTATTCGCTATAAAGGGGATGGCTCAGCACCCGGTCCATTTGATTATTTCTTGGCTTCATCAGCCCTCTGTGCTGCTTACTTTGTCAAAGTCTATTGTGCCGCGCGTGATATTCCAACGGATAATATTCGCTTATCTCAAAACAATATTGTTGATCCTGAAAATCGCTATAAGCAAATTTTTAAAATTCAGGTTGAACTTCCAGCTGATATTTCAGAAAAAGATCGTCAAGGGATTTTACGTTCGATTGATCGCTGTACTGTAAAGAAAGTGATTCAAACTGGCCCTGAATTTGTTATTGAAGAAGTAGAAAGTATTGATGCTGATGCTCAGGCATTATTAATGCCAAGCCTGACATCTGAAAATAGTACCTTTATTCAAGGTAAAGATCTGCCACTTGAAGAAACGATTGCTAATATGTCAGGTATTTTGGCTGGCTTAGGCATGAAAATTGAAATCGCATCATGGCGCAATATCGTACCTAACGTATGGTCGCTGCATATTCGTGACGCTCAATCACCTATGTGTTTTACCAATGGTAAAGGCTCAACCAAAGAAAGCGCACTCGCATCAGCGCTCGGTGAATTTATCGAGCGTTTGAATTGTAATTTCTTTTACAACGATCAATTTTGGGGTGAGGAAATTGCAAATGCTGACTTTGTGCATTATCCAGATGAAAAATGGTTTAAGCCGGGTCGAAATGGTGAGTTACCGAAAGAAATCTTGGATGAATATTGCTTAGAAATCTATGATCCTGAAGATGAATTACTAGGTACACATCTCTACGACACGAACTCAGGCAATACCGAGCGCGGTATTTGTTCACTACCTTTTGTTCGTCAATCAGATCAAGAAGTAGTTTATTTTCCATCGAATTTGATCGAAAACTTATATCTCAGTAATGGGATGAGTGCAGGTAATACTCTAGCTGAAGCTCAAGTGCAATGTTTATCTGAAATTTTTGAGCGTGCTGTTAAGCGTGAAATTATTGAAGGTGAGATTGCATTACCTGATGTACCTGAAGATGTTTTAGCACAATACCCAAGTATTGTTGCAGGCATCAAAGGTTTAGAGGAACAAGGTTTTCCAGTCCTCGTGAAAGATGCATCTTTAGGTGGTCAATTCCCAGTGATGTGTGTGACCTTAATGAACCCACGTACTGGCGGGGTATTTGCTTCATTTGGTGCGCATCCAAGTTTTGAGGTCGCTTTAGAACGCAGTCTGACAGAGTTATTACAAGGGCGTAGTTTTGAAGGTCTCAATGACTTACCACAGCCAACCTTCCAAAGTGAAGCAGTGACCGAACCGAATAATTTTGTGGAACACTTTATTGATTCGAGCGGCTTGGTGTCTTGGCGTTTCTTCAGTGCAAAATCTGACTATGATTTTGTCGAGTGGGATTTCACCAATGACGGTGAAAATTCAAATGCAGATGAAGCTGCTGAACTATTTGGCATTTTAGAAGAAATGGGCAAAGAAGTTTATATGGCAGTCTATGAGCATTTAGGTGCAACTGCTTGCCGTATCTTAGTACCAGATTATTCTGAAATTTATTTGGTTGAAGATTTAATTTGGGATAATACCAACAAAGCCTTGGCTTTCCGCGAAGATATTCTTAATATTCACCGACTAGACAACTCTCAATTAGAAGCACTTGTTGAACGCTTAGAAGAATGTGAACTAGATGACTATACAGAAATCACCACACTGATTGGAATCGAGTTTGATGACAATACCGTGTGGGGACAGCTTACTCTCCTAGAACTTAAACTTCTCATTTATCTAGCTTTGCAACAATTTGAAGAAGCAAAAGACCTTGTTGAGCAATTCTTACAGTACAACACTAACACTGTAGAACGTGGTTTGTTCTATCAATGCATGAATGTGGTACTTGAAATTGTCTTAGATGATGAAATGGAACTGGAAGACTACGATGTGAATTTCCGTCGTATGTTCGGTCAAGAACGTATGGATGCAGTTGTGGGTTCAGTTGAAGGCAATGTTCGATTCTATGGTTTAACACCTACAAGTATGAAACTTGAAGGACTGGATCGCCACTTACGCTTAATCGAAAGCTATAAGAAACTACATGCTGCAAGAGCTAAAGCAGTTGCTGTAGCTTAATAAATAATTTTATAAAAAAGTGCATCTCTATAGTGCACTTTTTTTATGCCTCAAAGAAAATGAATACTTTTTAAAATTTTAACAGCACAGCCTATATACATTTATTTAATCTAAGCGGCGATAAAATGCATGCTATTGGGTCAAAATCAAACAAAAATACATCTATAAAATAAAGCATTTGATGATAAACATCATAGATCAATATTTCTACTGATCATAGGAAGGTGATATGAACTTAAATGGAAAAACAATCATACTGACAGGGGGATCGAGTGGAATAGGAGAACAAGCAGCTATTCAGCTTGCATCCTTAGGCGCTAAAGTTTGCATCGTTGCGCGTCGTAGTGATGAGTTAGAGCGTGTACAAAACACTATTCAGCAACAGGGTGGTCAAGCTTGTATTTATCCTGTTGATATTACTAAAGATAATGATGCTCAACAGTGTATAGAAAAAATCCTGAGTGAACATAAAACCGTTGATGTTCTAATTAATAATGCAGCTCGGTCAATTCGCCGACCAATCATGGAAGCATTAGACAGACTGCATGATTATGAACGCACCATGCAAATAAACTATTTTGCAGCAGTACGTCTAACTTTAGCACTGTTGCCACATTTTTTAGCCAATGGTCATGGACATGTCATCAATGTATCCACCATGTCTACACAAGTCCCGATTCCATTATTTTCAGCTTACTTAGCCAGTAAATCTGCACTTGAATCATTTTCGCGATCATTAAAAATGGAGCTAGGAGATCAAGGAATTAATGTAAGTATCGTGTATTTTCCGATGGTGAGAACCCCGATGTCTTCTAAAACGAATATTTATAAACATATGCGTATGTTGGATACAGAGACAGCAGCTGGTTGGTTAGTCAAAGCGGTACAAGATAAACCCTATCGAGTGACCAGTACAAGCGGGGCAATTGCCAATGCGTTATTGAACACTGCACCAAATACCGTCATGAATCTAACTCGTCCTTTATTTAAGTTAATGGATCGGCGTTTAGAGAAGAAGCTATAACATACAAAGTGTCTTCCATATTTTAAAAAAGGATTCCTAAGCCTAAAGTAGAAATCCTTTGCTATTTTATTTTTTCACAATCAGAACCAACTTGCCGACATGTTCACCGTGAGTCAGAAATTCATGTGCTAGATGTGCGTCCTCAAGATCAAATGATTTAAATTGGCGGGTGTAGCAAAGAAAGTGCCCTACAATGCTGAGCAAATATCAAAAGAGCGCGGTGCACATTATGAGAAAAAATTAATTCCATTTGCACCAAATGTTGTTCGAGACGGTAATCTGATTACGGGACAAAATCCATTTTCGGCACGCATCACTGCTGAAGCCGTTATCGAAGCATTGAATAGTAAGTAATTGGCATATCTTGTCAGATCACTAATAGATAAATATAAATCAAATAGATATATTTTAAAATCTATCCCAATCTCCATTTAAAACGGCAGGAATATCACAAATTCAATGACTCTTAAAATTTTAGGATGAGTCCCCCTTTATCAAAGAGGGATTTAGGGGGAGATTCTGTGGTTTTAAACCCATTCAAAGTTGAGATTAGCGTTTCAATTGCCTTTATTAATGCTATTTACGAAGACTCAATGAAAGTTCATCCCAACTTTGTATTGCAGTTTCCATCGATTGCATTTTGACATGACCAAATCCACGTACATCGGCAGGTAATTTAGCAATTTGTTCAGCTATGGATAAATCATAATTTTCAGGGGCTGAACTAATCGTTTTTACAAATGCGATATAACGATCACGCCAAGCATGTTCCCTTTGACGTTCTAGCTGTAAAGCAAATGGATCAAGGAAAGTTTCTCTGAGCCATTGTAGACGAGCAAGAATCATCATTGGAATACGCATCCAGTATCCAAAAGCGCGTTTTCGTACCTTATCATGTGCACCCAAAGCAGGTGGTGCAAGGTGATAAGTCAAACGTAAACCTTTACCAAACTGCGACTCAATTGATTGTTTAAAACTTTTTCCTGTAAGTAAACGCGCTACCTCGTATTCATCTTTATAAGCCATCACTCTATAGAGTTGCGTCGCAATTATTCCTGTTAATTCTTCTGGCAATACTTTGGCTGCATGTTCCACAAGTGTCCGATACTGCGTTGCATAATCTTGATTCCAATATTCAACCAAGCGTGTAGAACGATCTTCAATCAGTTCGGCTAAAGTCGTTGGTTTAGCAGTTGTAGGAATCGTTGCAATAATGCGTTTTGCCAAATCAGGTTCACTAATTAGGTGGCAACCAATACGGAACGCTTCAAGATTTTTCTCAGCGGCTGTACCATTTAAATGAATTGCTTTTTCAATACTTTCACGTTTCAAAGGAATTTGACCTGATTGCCAAGCCATGCCAAGTAGAATTTGATTGGCAAAAATCGCATCGCCTAATACTTGTGTAGCAATACTTGTTGCACGTAAAGAGATCAGTTTTCCTTGTGTAGTTCGGCCACGTAGTCGGTTAATCAAATCAGAAATTGGTGCATACCAATCACGAGACTCTAGAAAATCCGAAGTAGGGGAACCATCTTCATTGACGATGACCATAGCATCCGATTTTAAACGAGACAGTGCTGCATTACTTCCTGCTACAATTGCATCTGCACCGATTAAAACATCACATTGACCAGCAGGAATTTTAGTTGCCGAGATTTGATCATCGTCTGTAGCGAGTTGTACATATGAATAGACCGTACCACCTTTCTGAGCAAGTCCTGCCATATCCATAATACGCGAAGCTTTACCTTCCAAGTGAGCTGCCATACCAAGCAGAGCACCTGCGGTTACGACACCTGTACCACCAACACCACCGACCATAATCCGAATAGGTTGTTGATCAAGTCCAGGAATGATTGGCTTTTCTGGCCAGCCAGCTTCAATTCCTTGAAATATTTCTGGTCGTTTCATGTCACGAGTATGCACAGTCACGAAACTTGGACAGAAACCTTCAACACAAGAAAAGTCTTTGTTACAACTACTTTGATTAATTTGCCGTTTAGTACCTAATGCTGTTTCTACAGGCTCGATAGATAAACAGTTCGATTGCTTAGAGCAGTCACCACAACCTTCACAAATCTCACTATTGATAAAGACACGCTCTGCTACATCAGGATAAGCATTACGTTTACGGCGACGACGTTTTTCACTGGCACAGGTTTGAACATAAATTAAAGCCGTCACACCTGAAATGTCGCGTAATTTGCGTTGTACATCATCCAGTTCATTTCTGTGGTAAATCTCTACGTGAGGGGCGATACCTTCTTCTTCATGAATCAACTCAGGCTCATCAGTGACAATGACTTGTTTTTTAATGCCTTCAGCATCAAGTTGTCGAGTTAACTGTGCCACGCTGAGATGTCCATCGACATGTTGACCACCCGTCATTGCAACAGCATCGTTATAAAGAATTTTGTAGGTAATATTGAGTTTTGCAGCGATCGCTTGGCGTATTGCAAGATAGCCTGAATGAAAATAAGTTCCATCACCTAGATTGGCAAAAATATGCTTTTCATTGGTAAAATGAGAAGCACCAGCCCAACTCACACCTTCGCCACCCATTTGTGAGAAAGTTTCAGTACCGCGATCAAGTGACACAGCAATAAAATGACAACCAATCCCACCTAATGCACGGCTTCCTTCAGGTAATGCCGTTGATGAATTGTGTGGACAGCCACTACAAAAGAAAGGTTTACGCTCTGCAATATCAAGCACACGTTGTGACTCTTGCTCGGCTTTTTGTAGTAGCTCAACTCTATTTTGAATTTGCGTTTTTAAAGCTTCTGGAATGTCTAATTTTAAGAAGCGAGCCGCCAGCATTTTTGCAATAGGTTCAGGTTGGAATTCATAGTGACCAATTAAAGGGGCTTCATCAATAGAAGTACTCCATTCACCTTTACCATCGCATGCTTTACCAATGACGCGAGGACGCTTGTCATCTGGAAGTGCGTAGAGTTCATCTTTAATTTGTGATTCAAGAATCGGGCGTTTTTCTTCTACAACAATTAATTCTTCTAAACCTTCGGCAAATTCGCGCAGACCGTGAGGCTCTAAAGGCCAAATTAAAGCAACTTGATAGACTCGCAGTCCAAGCTGCTGAGCCGTTTCAACTTCGATACCTAAAATACGTAATGCTTCAATGGTATCCAAATAACCTTTACCACTTGCGGCAATGCCAATACGCGCATTAGGACAATGCCATGTTACCTGATTCAGTTCATTTTCACGGGCATAGGCCAATACAGCGGGTAAGCGATATTTATATAGACGCTCTTCTTGTTGAATGCCGTGATCAGGCCATCGAATATTGACACCATCTTCAGGCATTTGAACATTTTTAGGCAAAGCAGGTGTGACGCGATCTAAATCAACATGCACAGAAGCAGAGGTTTCAACAATTTCACTGACCAACTTCATTGAAGTCCATACACCAGCAAAACGTGACATTGCGACTGCGTGAGCACCTAAATCAAGAATTTGTTGAATTGAGGTTGGGTAAAAAATTGGAATACCACAACCCATCATCACATGTTCTGACTGGTGGGGAATACTCGAAGATTTACAAGAATGATCATCACCAAAAAAGGCGACTACACCACCACGTTCAGCCGTGCCTGCAAGATTGGCATGACGTAGAACATCTCCAGAACGATCTACACCAGGGCCTTTGCCATACCACCAAGAGGTCACACCATCATATTTACCTTGACCTGCGAGATTGGCTTGTTGGGTACCCCAAATTGCAGTAGCAGCTAGATCTTCATTTACGCCCGGTTGAAAAACAACATGGTGGTCTTTGAGTATGCCTTCAACTTGCCAGAGAAAATTATCATAATTTCCAACAGGAGAACCACGATAACCAGAAATAAAACCAGCAGTATGATAACCGTTTAAAGTATCCCGACGTGTTTGTGCAAGTGGTAAACGCACCAATGCCTGAATACCTGTCATGTAAGCAGTACCGTCATCACTTAGATATTTATCTTCAAGTGACACATCCTTTGTTGGAATCTTATTTGGAGTAAATTTTGTAGCTATATTCATTTATGTCTCCTTAGAATTTTGTAGTTCGAGCTACTTTCTTTTTTCAACTTCCAGTTGAATATTTGGAGTAAATGACATACTTAGAAAAAGATTGATCAGTTCTTTTAGAACCGTAGAACTGTTCAATGTATGTACATTAATGTCATTGTGATTGATCCAGACTGGTGCAACAATGCGTAATTAAACAAAAGATATTTACGTTATGCGCAAAAATCTTGATGGTGGACTACTTCATGCAATGCATGCTTTTCTGAAAGTCATTGATAGTGGAAGCTTTACAGCCGCCGCAGAGCAGATGGAACTAACTACAGCGCAAGTATCTCGACTGATTAGCGAGTTAGAAGGGCGTTTAGGAACAAAACTACTACAACGAACAACGAGACAGCACGCGTTGACCGATATTGGTGCAACTTATGCAGAGCAATGTCGTCAAGTGCTTGCAATGGTCGATGAAGCAGAAACTCAAGCCATGGGTAGGGCAACCAAACCTCAAGGAAAGTTACGTGTTTTGAGTATGGCGAGCTTTGGCCATCACTATGTGTCACCAATGATGGCAGAGTTTTGTCAAACCTACCCAGAACTTACGGTTGAATATCGAACTTCGCAAAATGTCCCAGACCTTTTAGGTAAAGGCATTGACGTCAGTTTATATCTTGCGGAATCGTTGGCTGATTCCAGATTTGTTGCTCGCCAAATTGGGACGATCTTTTCAGTACTTTGTGCTTCTCCCGCATATTTAAAAAAATATGGTGAACCGAAATTATTGGATGATCTACAAGAACATGCGTGTCTCAGACTAGTGAATCCGTCAATTACACCGCAATGGCATCTGGTCAGTGAAAAAAGTTGCTCTTATCAAATTGATATTACAGGGCCATTGATTGCAGATTCACCTGAGCTTTTACTCGACATGGTACAACAAGATATGGGCATTGCATTACTGCCGACTTTTGCAGTCATAGAGGCTGTTCGTACTGGACGATTGCACCGTATATTATCTGACTGGAGATCACCAAATATTGGTGTTTATACCTTATTACCATCCCGACATTTTATTGATGCCAAAACACGGGCATGGTTAACGTGGGTAGAGCAGCATATTTCTCCAAAAATTCAGAGTGATACAGAGTATTTTTTATAATCAAAACTCGACCTCAATACTTTAAGGAAAAAATAAAAAGGAAATACATCTGGTGAGCCGATAACCAACCAGATGTATCAAGTCATTTTCACTTTATTAAGCGCAACGTGACTGTAGATAAGAATTTGTATAATTAGATAGACTTTTTCGACCCAATATCTGGCTGATATTTTGACTCGCTGTCATCAATTTCTCTAAATCAATTCCTGTTTCAAAACCCA
>NZ_DJLC01000128.1:0-3377 GCF_002434875.1 Acinetobacter sp. UBA6526
TATGGTTCACAAGGTCATGCTCACGCACTTAACTTGAAAGACTCTGGCGTAGACGTAACTGTTGGTTTACGTGCTGGTTCAACGTCTTGGAAAAAAGCTGAAAACTCTGGTCTTAAAGTATCTGAAGTTCCAGCTGCTGTTGCTCAAGCTGACTTAGTGATGATCTTGACTCCAGATGAGTTCCAAGCTCAGCTTTATCGTGACGTAATTGAGCCAAACATCAAAGAAGGTGCAACGTTAGCATTTGCTCACGGTTTCTCTGTTCTTTATAACCAAGTTGTTCCACGTAAGGACTTAGACGTAATTATGGTTGCGCCTAAAGCACCAGGTCACACTGTACGTTCAGAATTCCAACGTGGTTCAGGTGTTCCTGACTTAATCGCAATTCACCAAGATGCTTCTGGTAATGCACGTAACGTTGCGCTTTCTTACGCATCAGGCGTAGGTGGTGGTCGTACTGGTATCATCGAAACTTCTTTCCGTGAAGAAACTGAAACTGACTTATTCGGTGAGCAAGCAGTTCTTTGTGGTGGTGCTGTTGAATTGGTTAAAATGGGCTTCGAAACTTTGGTTGAAGCTGGTTATGCACCAGAAATGGCTTACTTCGAATGTTTACATGAGCTTAAACTCATCGTTGACTTGATGTTCGAAGGTGGTATTGCTGACATGAACTATTCAGTATCTAACAATGCTGAATATGGTGAATACGTAACTGGTGTTGAAGTAATCAACGAACAGTCTCGTGAAGCTATGCGTAATGCATTGAAACGTATCCAATCTGGTGAATATGCGAAGATGTTCATTCAAGAAGGTGCGTTGAACTACCCATCTATGACTGCTCGCCGCCGTCAAAATGCTGCTCACGGTATCGAAGTTACAGGTAATAAATTACGTGCGATGATGCCTTGGATTCAAGCAAACAAGATTGTTGATAAAGAGAAAAACTAAGGTTACGTGCCTTGCACAAAAATGGGAAGCGTTGCTTCCCATTTTTGTTCATACCTTGGATTCAAGCAAACAAAATCGTTGATAAAGAGAAAAACTAAGTTTTTCATTTATCCCAAAAAGCCTCGTTGAATACGGGGCTTTTTTATTTTGATAACAGAGTTATAACAATTTTGATTAAAAAAAAGCCTAATATAGAAATGTTAAATGGCGAATCAAAGCGATTTAAACGTGACAAAAACAACAAGATTGCTGCATTCTTCGATATTGCAGTTCAATTTAAAATCAACAAGAAAATACGAAGTTTAATTTTAAAAATATCTAGCTAAAATAATTAAGTCTTTTGGTCAAAAAGTTGTAATAAAAAAACAATACTTTTCATTGGTTTGAAATGATTATATGTTTTTATTCTATTGATTTATAAAGTGAAAAAGACTTGACCTTATGCTAGATGATGTTATTGTTAAGGAAAGTTTATGAATACACAATTTGTATCTTTTTTGAGTGTGAAGGATCGTTCTGATTTTGAGCAATTCGCTCAACAAATAAAAAAAAGTACTGAATAATCATGGAAGTCCTTTATGGTACACGTTGATTACGATAGCACATTGGTCATCGTTTCCATTCTGGTTGCAGTAGCAACTTGTTATGCTGCAGTTTCAATGGAAGAACTCGTTTTCAAAGCAGCTTATAAAAAGTTTGAAAAAAGCATTTTGGTGACGAGCGGCTTAATCTTAGGATTAGCAATATGGGCAATGCACTTTGTGGGAATGCTGGCTAGCCACTTGCCAGAAGGCTATAATTTTGACGTTAGTTTAACCATACTTTCTTATCTCGTTGGGGCTATTGCTTCTGTCTTTGCTGTTTGGTTAACAACCCGTCCAACATTACCGATGCCGCGTTTAATTCTTGGCGCAGTTTTTATGGGGCTGGGAATTTCGGGGATGCACTACACAGGGATGCTTGCGCTATCTGTTGAACATCACCAAATGCGTTACGATCCTTTACTGGTGATCTGTTCGATTTTGATCGCGATTTGTGGTTCTGGGCTTAGCTTTTTATTCGTTTTTAAATATAAGACAGCCGTAAAGTATCGAACTGGACTGAAAGCGATTGTTGCAGTGCTCATGGCATTGAGCATCGTCGGTATGCATTATACGGGAATGGCCGCAACCTCTTTTGATGAGAGCATTGCAAAAGTTCTCAGCGCCGCTCAGACAGAACAAAGTGTATTACTGTTCACCATTATTTTTATTACGAGTTTAGTTTTCGTTGCAGGTTTTGCGGTGGCTGTACTTGAAGCTCGCTTAGAACAACGTAATTTACAACTCACTAGAATCAATAGAGAGCTTGCAGCTCAATCTTTACATGATTCATTAACCAAATTACCGAACCGTTTATTTTTAACTGATTATGCAGAAGTCATCTTTAGCCATCATCGTTTAAGCGAGCAAAAAGCCGCTTTTTTATATATTGACTTAGATCGCTTTAAATCTGTGAATGATGCTTTTGGTCATCATATTGGTGATCAGCTCCTCATCAAAATGGCAAACCGTTTACATGATAAGTTAACACCCTCTCAGAAATTATTTCGCATTGGTGGTGATGAATTTGTTTTGATTTCTGAAAACACCGATATGAATGAAGCGATGCAACTCGCCGAAGAAATTCTTCATTTCATTCAAGAAACCTATCTCATTGCAAATAAAGAAATCAATATTTCAGCTAGCCTTGGAATTGCGATGTATCCTGAACATGGAACCAATGTTCAAGATTTACTGATCAATGCCGATGTCGCTATGCTGGCATCCAAAGAGCAGGGAAGAAATACGTATACGATTTTCCATTCGATGAGTGATCAGCAAGATGTTCGCAGTCAATCTAAATTGATTAATGATTTGTATAAAGCCGTTGAGGAACAGCAATTTGTTCTTTTCTATCAACCTAAGTTCACTGCAAATTATGAAATTTGTGGCGTTGAGGCATTAATCCGCTGGAAACACCCAAGTTTAGGGTTGCTTACTCCGCAAATGTTTATTGAGGGGGCAGAGAAAACGGGACTTATTATTCCAATGGGGTATTGGGCGCTAGAGCAAGCTTGCCAGCAAATTCAAAAATGGGAGCAGAGTAATAGTCCCTTTTATCCAATCGCGGTGAATTTATCAGCCTTACAGTTCGAAAATAAAAAACTATTTTGTGTACTCGAAAAATTATTAGAAAAATATCAAATTCAGCCTGAACATCTTATCCTTGAAATTACCGAATCTACAGCAATGCATCATATTGATTCGAGCATTCGAACCTTAGAACGATTACGTAAGTTAGGGATTAAGATCGCGATTGATGATTTCGGTACAGGCTATTCAAGCTTCTTGTATTTAAAAGATTTACCAATTGATGAACTTAAAATTGATCGTGGTTTTTTAACTGAT
>NZ_DJLC01000139.1:0-9831 GCF_002434875.1 Acinetobacter sp. UBA6526
GGGTTGGGATGCTTTTGGTCTTCCTGCTGAAAATGCAGCGATTGCACACCAAGTTGCTCCAGCAAAATGGACATTTGAAAACATCGCGTATATGCGTGACCAATTAAAAAAATTGGGCTTGTCTGTCGACTGGGACCGTGAATTTGCGACTTGTACTCCAGAGTACTACCACTGGGAACAATGGTTATTCGTACAGCTTTATAAAAAAGGCTTGATCTATCGTAAGCTTTCAACCGTGAATTGGGATCCTGTAGACCAAACTGTACTTGCGAATGAACAGGTTGAAAATGGTCGTGGTTGGCGTTCAGGTGCATTGGTAGAAAAACGTGATATTCCAATGTACTACTTCCGCATCACTGACTATGCACAAGAATTATTAGACGATTTAGACACATTAAAAGATGGTTGGCCACAACAAGTCCTCACCATGCAACGTAACTGGATCGGACGTTCTACAGGGATGGAAATCACTTTCCCTTCTGCCAATACTGAAGTCTATGCAGATGACTTAACGGTTTATACCACGCGTGCTGATACCTTAATGGGTGTGACTTATGTTGCTGTTGCAGCAGAGCACCCTATGGCTTTGAAAGCAGCTGAGAATAATCCTGAACTAGCTGCATTTATTGAAGAATGCCGCATGGGTTCAGTAGCAGAAGCTGATTTAGCCACTGCTGAAAAGAAAGGCATGGCAACAGGTTTGTTTGTAAAACACCCTGTAACAGGTGAGGAACTTCCTGTCTGGATCGCAAACTACGTACTCATGTCTTATGGTTCTGGCGCAGTGATGGCTGTTCCTGCACATGACGAACGTGACTTTGAGTTCGCTAATAAATTTAACTTAGCAATCAAGCAAGTGATTGATGCTAAAGGCACTGATGATGCTGAATACTCAGTAGCTGAATGGCAAGAATGGTACGGTTCTAAAGATGGCAAATTAGTAAATTCTGGCGAGTTTGATGGTCTTGAATTCCAAGCTGCTTTTGATGCCTTCATTGCAAAATTAGAACCACAGAATTTAGCAAATGCTAAGGTTCAATTCCGTTTACGTGACTGGGGTGTCTCTCGTCAGCGTTATTGGGGTTGCCCGATTCCAATGATCAACTGTAATACTTGTGGACAAGTACCAGTGCCAGAAGATCAATTGCCAGTCGTGTTACCAACTGATGTCGTACCAGATGGTTCAGGTAACCCACTGAATAAAATGCCTGAATTCTACGAAACTAAATGTCCAAGTTGTGGCGGCGATGCACGTCGTGAAACAGATACATTGGATACTTTCGTAGAGTCATCTTGGTACTATGCACGCTACGCATCTCCTGACTTTACAGGCGGTATGGTAAAACCTGAAGCAGCGCAAAACTGGCTTCCAGTGAACCAATACATCGGTGGTGTTGAACATGCCATCTTGCACTTACTTTATGCACGTTTCTTCCATAAGTTGATGCGTGATGAAGGTGTAGTACAAGGCAACGAGCCATTTACTAACTTGTTAACGCAAGGCATGGTTTTGGCAGACACCTTCTATCGTGAAGCTGAAAGTGGCAAAAAAACGTGGTTTAACCCTGCTGATATCGAATTAGAACGTGATGAAAAAGGTCGTATCCTTTCTGCTAAATATTCAGGTGATGGTCAAGAAGTTGTTATCGGTGGACAAGAAAAAATGTCTAAGTCGAAAAACAACGGTATTGATCCACAAGCCATTATTGACCAATACGGCGCAGATACTGCTCGTGTCTTTATGATGTTTGCTGCTCCACCAGATCAATCATTAGAATGGTCTGATGCAGGTGTTGAAGGTGCTAACCGCTTCTTGAAACGCGTATGGCGTTTGGCTGCTGGCTTCTTGGAAAAAGGTAATCAAGCAACGGCAATCAATAGCGCAAATCTTTCTACAGATGCGCAAGATTTACGTCGTAAAACCCATGAAACCATTCAAAAAGTGGGTGATGACATCGAACGTCGCCATGCTTTCAATACTGCAATTGCAGCATTGATGGAACTGTTAAATGCTAGCAACAAATTTGAAGCAAAAGATGACAATGATGTGGCTGTTGCTCGTGAAGCAATCACAACATTACTCACTTTACTTGCTCCATTTGCACCACACTTGAGCCAAAAACTTTTAGCTCAGTTTGGACAAGATTTAACAACGACTGAGTTCCCTCAAGTTGATGAGTCTGCATTGACACGTAATACGCAAACGATTGTTGTACAAGTGAATGGTAAACTTCGTGGTAAGTTAGATGTCGCTGTCGATATGTCTAAAGATGATTTATTGGCTTTGGCAAAAGCATTACCAGAAGTGCAACAATTCTTAACTGGCCCGACTAAAAAAGAAATTGTTGTGCCAAATAAACTCGTGAACTTGGTGGTTTAAAAGCTTGTAAGACTCCCTTTAAAGAAGGCAGATTAAAAGCAATAAACAAAACCTCATCAAAGCCCGCTGTCATTCAACGGGCTTTGATTCTAAAATATGGTCAATTTATTTAGTTTAAATCTTCCATGTTTGATGGAATATCATAAGGACAAAGCATGCATTTAGTTCAACGTGTTGCAGCAGTTGTATTAACTTTAGGCCTAAGTGCAGGCTTAGTCGGTTGTGGCTTCCATTTAAAAGGCAGTAACCCAACAGCGACGCCGTTGGTTTATAACAAGCTCACATTGGTATTACCTGATAATACTGATGAACTTGAAAATCGACTTAGCATTTATTTAAGTGCAACAGGCGTACAACTGAGCAACTCCAACGATGCTTATGTACTTCGTATTTTGGATTACACGCCTCGCCGTCAACTCCTAAACGGTAAATTGACAGAAGTATTACTGCGTCTAACAGTCACCTTCCAAATCGAAGATCGTCAAGGCAATAAAATCACAGAACCACGGACATTGACTGCTTCTCGTAGTTATCAATACGATGTTGCAACAGTGAATACCGACAACCAACAAGAATCTTATTTAGACAAGATTGTCATTGACGATGTGGCACAACAAATCACACGTCAAATCGCAGCAAACCGTCTACCTAAAGCACAGTCATAATTACGACTTATGAAACTAGATTATGTTCAAGCATTAAAACGTGTAGATGAGGCTCGTGGCGCATGGATTATGCATGGTCAAGAGCCTTTACTTGAACAAAATCTGCTAGATGCTTTTCGTAAAAGCTGGCAACAGCAAGAAGTTGAGCGTCAACGCTATGACATTAGCAGTGTAAATGACTGGAAAAATGTCTTTAATGCATTGAATAGTTTGTCACTATTTTCTCAGCAGCTTGCGATTGAAGTACACGGCAATATCAAACCTGATGCAAATGGATTAAAACTACTTAAAAGCTATATTCAACATAATGAACATAACTTACTGTTAATTGTGTTACCGAAACAGGATAGCAGCAGTCTAAAGTCAGCATTTTTCCAAGTCGTCGAAGCGAATGGTGTTGTTGTCCCGCTTACTGCAAACTATCCTCAAGATCGTCAACGCATCCTTACCATCGAAGCGGAAAAATTGGGGATCACACTCAACAATGATGCATGGCAATGGTTAATGCAACATCATGAGCATAACCTCCTCGCAGCAAAAAATAGTTTGATGCGCGTTGCGGATACCTTTCCAGATATTAAACAAATTCAAATAGAGCAGCTCTATGCATGTTTACAGGATCAATCGCGCTACACCACCTATGATTTAAGCGATGCATTATTGGCAGGTCATTTGGCTCAATCCGTCAAGATCTACCAATACTTACTTGCCGCGGGTGAACCTGACAGTTTGATCTTATGGACACTCAGTAAAGAAATGCGTTTACTGATGCAACTTTTTGAGCAACCACACAATGCATTACAACTCGGGATTTGGAAAACCAAAGTTTCACAATATCAGCAAGCTTTACGCCGCCTAAACCCTCGGCAATTTCTCACTTGGCCAGAGCTATTATTACGTATCGATGCATCGATTAAAGGTATGTCGAAAGAAAGCGCTGAACATTTAATGCTTCAAGCTGTCAGCGAATTATGTGGAAAAACTTTATTTATCCAATCTGCTTAAAATAAGATCTAAATTCAAGATAATAATAACAAGGTGAAAGCAATGATGTTCGGTCTAAGCCCAGATCAAATTCAGAAAATTAAAGTAGCCTTTCAACGCGCTGACAGCTTAATCATTTCAGCAGGTGCGGGTATGGGAGTGGACTCAGGTTTACCTGATTTTCGAGGCAATCATGGCATGTGGCAAGCTTACCCTGAGCTTGGAAAACAACGAATCGACTTTACTGAAATAGCCAATCCTGCCGCTTTTAGACGTCACCCACGTTTAGCATGGGGATTCTACGGACATCGACTCGTACTCTATCGTCAAACTAAACCACATCGAGGATTTACTTTACTCAAGCAATTGGCAGAAACATTACAACTACCCTATTTTATCTTTACCTCAAATGTCGATGGGCAATTTCAAAAAGCGGGCTTTGACTCGGCCAACATCTATGAATGTCATGGCTCAATTCATCATTTACAATGTCTAAAATCTTGCCAGCAAGAGATTTGGTCAGCAGATAATATTTCTCCTGAAATTGATCATCAAGAGTGCCAATGGTTAGGTGAGTTACCGCGCTGCCCTCACTGCGGTCATTTAGCACGCCCTAATATTTTAATGTTTGATGACTATGATTGGTTAAGCCATCGACATCACCTACAAGGTCAGCGTTTGGATCACTTCATCAAAGTACATCGCAATCCGATCGTGATTGAAATCGGTGCAGGTACAGCAATTCCAACTGTACGATATTTCAGTGAGCGCTTTGCACCCAACTTGATTCGGATCAATCCGCGTGAATACACACTTCCACCGCACGGCGGCATTGCACTTGCAAGTAACGCGGAGGCTGGGATCGAAAGTATTTATCAGATATTTATAAAATAAGTATGTGGAAAAATAGAAAATAATTCTCATTCTAGATTAAAAATATTCACGTTTTATCCTTATTTCACTTTTATACTAAGCCCAGTTCTCACTTTTGACCTGTCGCCATGCCAAAAACAACGTCTAAAAAAATACCATCTCGCAAAATTATTATTATCGCTATCGGCGTGCTCATCATTGCAGCACTCGGATGGATGTTCTTTAAACCCAAAGCACAGCAACCACAGTACATTAGCGCAGAAGTCTCTCGTGGCGATATTGAAGATTCAGTATTAGCGACGGGTGTACTTGAAGCAACCAAAATGGTGAGTGTCGGCGCACAGGTGTCTGGTCAGGTGAAGAAAATGTATGTGCAATTGGGTGATCAAGTAAAACAAGGTCAGTTAATTGCACAAATTGATTCGATTCGCCAAGAAAATGATTTAAAAACAGCAGAAGCAAGCATTAAAAACCAACAAGCTCAACTCGCTGTACAACAAGCGAATTTAGTAAAAGTTGAAGCAGAATATAAACGCCAACAAGCGATGTATAGCCAAGATGCAACGTCTCGAGCTGAGCTTGAAACTGCATTGGCAAATTACAAAACCGCTCAAGCGCAAATCGCAGCGATCAATGCACAAATTGAGCAGTCTCGCTTAACACTAGCGACAGCAAAAGAAGACTTGGGTTATACCCGTATCGTTGCACCGATGAATGGAACAATTGTTGCAATCGTGACAGAGGAAGGTCAAACCGTAAACGCCAATCAAACCGCACCAACCATTGTGAAATTAGCGACTTTAGACACTATGACTGTCAAAGCACAAATTTCAGAAGCGGACGTCATGAAAGTTGAAAAAGGTCAAACGGTGTATTTCACAACGTTGGGAAATAGCGAGAAGAAACACTATGCAACCTTGCGCCAAGTAGAGCCAGCTCCTGACTCAATCAATACAGAAAGCACGACGACCAGTTCATCGTCTTCAACATCTGCAATTTACTATAACGCTTTATTTGATGTGCCGAATGATGATGGCAAGCTTCGTATTGATATGACTGCACAAGTTTATATTGTATTAGCGGAAGCAAAAAATGCGTTAACCATTCCTGCGGCTGCGATTCAAAGCAAGCGTTCAAATCAAAAACAAAGCAGTAAAAATAATGCATCAACTGATACCACACAAAAACCTGAAACAGCAAATGCACAACGTCCAAAACGTTTAGAGTTAACCGATCAAGAAAAAGCACTCGTGTCTCAAGGTAAAGCGACAACAGGCATGGTGCGTGTCTTGCAAGCTGATGGCACGGCGAAGCCTCAACCTGTTCTGATTGGTCTTAATAACCGCGTGACAGCGCAAGTCCTGAAAGGACTTAAACAAGGTGATCAAGTTGTGATTGCTGATGCAACTGATAGTTCAAATGAATCAGCAAAACGTAGCAATCAACGTGCAATGAGAATGTAATATGACTCAAAATCAAACACATTCATCACAGCCGCTACTTGAGGTCAGCAAACTGACTCGGGAATTCCCTGCGGGTGAAGGTACAGTACAAATTCTCAAAGGCATTGATTTAAAGATTTATGCAGGTGAATTGGTTGCGATTGTTGGGCAATCAGGATCAGGTAAATCAACCTTAATGAATATCTTGGGCTGTCTGGATAAACCAACAGACGGAAGCTATCTAGTCAGTGGCCGTGAGACGAGACAGCTTGAACCTGATGAACTTGCACAATTACGTCGTGAATATTTTGGCTTTATTTTCCAACGCTATCATTTGCTTGGTGATTTAACTGCATCGGGTAACGTTGAAGTTCCAGCGATCTATGCGGGTGTAGAGAGCCATCTACGTCAAGAGCGTTCAGCTGAATTGCTCTCTGAACTTGGGTTAGAAGAGCGACTACATCATCGTCCAAGCCAACTTTCAGGTGGGCAGCAACAACGTGTTTCGATTGCACGCGCGCTGATGAATGGTGGCGATGTGATTCTTGCCGATGAACCCACAGGTGCATTGGATAAGAATAGTGGTATCGAAGTGATGCGTATTTTGCGTGAGCTCAATGCCAAAGGTCATACTATTATTTTAGTCACCCATGATATGAATGTTGCAAAAAATGCGACACGTATTATTGAGATTAGTGACGGTAATATCATCTCAGACCGCGCAAATACACCTGAAAATGATGATGCCGATTTAGATCGTCAAACATTACAAAGAACACCTCAAAAGAAAACCTCTGCATGGCGATCTTTTCTAGATCGCTTGGGTGAAGCATTCCGTATGGCACTGCTTGCCATGAATGCACATCGAATGCGAACCTTTTTGACCATGCTTGGAATCATTATCGGGATCGCCTCTGTGGTTTCCGTTGTTGCGCTCGGTAATGGTTCACAAAAACAGATTTTGGAAAATATCAGCAGTCTCGGAACCAACACTATTACCGTATATCAAGGTCGTGGCTTTGGTGATAACTCAAGAGCATCACAAACCAAGACCCTCGTTCCTGCCGATGGTGAAGCTTTAGCTGAGCAACCCTATGTCGATGGTGTCAGCCCTTCTGTGAATACAAGCGTCACTTTACGTTTTAAAGAAACGGAAGCCTCAGCAACTGTCAATGGTGTGAGTTCCGACTTCTTCTATGTTCGAGGCATGACCTTTAAGTCTGGACAAGCTTTTGATAAAGACAGCGTGACTCAACGTGCGCAAGACGTGGTCATCGATACCAATACTGAAAAAACGTTCTTTGCGGATGGAACTAATCCGCTCGGACAAGTGATCTTATTGGGTAGTGTGCCAAGTCGTGTCATTGGTGTGATTGATGCAGAAAAAGGCTTTATGGGAAATTCAGACAGCTTAAATGTCTATCTCCCCTATTCAACGGTCATGAGCCGCATGTTAGGTCAGTCTAATGTACGTAGCATCATTGTTCGTATTAAAGATGAATATCCAAGTAGTGCGGCTGAAAATGCGATTTTGACTTTGCTTGAGCAACGCCACGGCGCACAAGATGTCTTCACTCAAAACTCAGACAGTATTCGTGAAACGATTCAACAGACCACTGCAACGATGACATTGTTGATTTCAGCGATTGCGGTGATTTCACTGGTCGTCGGTGGAATTGGCGTAATGAATATTATGTTGGTCTCTGTGACGGAACGAACCCAAGAGATTGGTGTCCGTATGGCGGTCGGTGCTCGACAAAGTGATATTTTGCAGCAGTTCTTGATCGAAGCAATTTTGGTCTGCTTACTGGGTGGTGTACTCGGTGTACTCCTGTCTTTAGGTATTGGACAAATTATCGGGCACTTTGCCAAGGGCATCATTGAGATGAGTTATTCAACCACATCCATTGTTGCAGCCTTTGTCTGCTCAAGTTTGATCGGTATTGTTTTTGGTTTCTTACCCGCACGAAATGCAGCACAACTCGATCCAGTTGCAGCTTTAGCAAGAGAATAAGGAATTTGAGTATGTCTTTTCATTTAAACAAATTAGGACTTGCATTAGCACTCACAAGTTCTCTAGCTGGCTGCTCTGCTGTTGTCAAAACACCTTACAACGCACCATCTGTACAAGTTCCGCAGCAATACCAATACGATGCGCAAACCAATAAAAGCGTAGCGCTTACAGACCAATGGTGGACATTATTTAATGACACTCAGCTCAATCAATTGATTGATCAAGTCTTGGCGACGAATAGTGATCTAAGTGTTGCAGGTATCACACTGAAACAAGCCCGCTTACAAGCTGGCTTGGCAGCAAATCAGCAAGGCATCCGCACCAGCTCAAGTGTATCGACAGGTCATAACTATGATCTACGTTCAGGCGATGGTTCAGATCGTGGTTTATCTGCTAGTGTCGGTGTAAGTTATGAACTCGATTTGTTTGGAAAACTCGCCAATCAAACAGAAGCCAGTCGTTGGGAAGCGCTCGCTAGTGCTCAAGACTTACAAGCAACGGCACAAAGTTTGGTAGGAACAACTGCAAAACTGTATTGGCAATTGGGCTATCTCAATGAACGCTATCAAACCGTTCAACAAAACTTAGCCTCGACTCAAAAGATTTATAATTTAGTTCAATCGCAATATAAAGCGGGTGCGGTTTCTGGCTTAGATCTCACGCAAGCTGAACAATCTGTGCAAAGCCAAAAAGCAAGTTTGAGTCAGATCGAACAACAACGTGTAGAAACACGTACTGCTCTCGCTGTACTGCTACATGAACCTGTACAACAACTGAACATTCAAGAACCTGCTAAATTACCGCGTAATGCATTACCCAATATCGCTGTTGGTTTACCCGCAGATATTTTATCTCGCCGCCCTGATTTACAAGCCTCAGAGTTACGTCTTCGTAAAACGTTAGCCAGTAAAGATGCAACCAAAGCCAGTTATTATCCGTCGATTAATCTGACTGGAAATTTGGGTTCTTCGAGTACATCTCTGACTCAACTTTTGCAGAATCCAGCACTCACTTTAGGCGCAAGTTTAAGCCTACCCTTTCTTCAATATAATGATATGAAGAAAGATATTGCGATTAGTGATCTTGAATATGAGAAAGCCATTACTCAATATCGTCAAACGTTATACCAAGCATTTGCTGATGTAGAAAATGCGTTATCGAATCGCACTCAACTTGATCAACAAGTTCAGCTCCAACAACGCAATCTTGAACTAGCGGATAAAACTGAGCGACTCACTGAAGTTCGTTATCGTAATGGTGCGATTGCATTAAAGAATTTACTTGATGCACAAGAGACCACACGGAATGCCCGACTGAGCTTAGTTGAAACCAAGCAGAGTCAATACAATGCCTATGTGACCTTAATGCAAGCACTAGGTGGAAGTCCTGTGAAAGAACTGCCTGAACAATAACACACGAGTTGTTATTACTTACTCACTTACAGTTTTTGGCTCATTTTTAATGAGCTGAGAA
>NZ_DJLC01000190.1:0-560 GCF_002434875.1 Acinetobacter sp. UBA6526
GGCCTGCTTTTTATTATTTTTATTTCGATTTAGTCGGTGAAAGTCACACGTGCAATCGCTTTTTTGCCTGACTGAATGATTAAAGTTACGTTTTCTTTTACAGAGTAGCTCATATCAACCACATTCCAGTCGACTTTAACAGCGCCACGACCCACAGCGTCTTTTGCAGCAGCAGCATTCGGGTTTAAACCTGCAACTCGAAGAATGGTTGCAATAAACAACTCGCCACCAAACTCAGCACGAGAAATCGTCACTTCCGGTGTATCTTCTGGTACTTCGCCTTCTGTCACACGGTTACCTGCACTCTTATGTGCATTTTCCGCTGCTTCTGCATCATGGAAACGTTCAACCAGCTCAAGCGCTAAAATACGTTTGATTTCTTGTGGGTTACGACCCGCTGCCATTTCATCAAGCAAAACTTTGATTTCATCAAGTGACTTAAAGCTGAGTAAATCAAAATAGCGTTCAATCAAGCTATCTGGCATCGATAGAATTTTTTGGTACATCGCACCTGGGGTATCAAATACACCAATATAGTTACCTAAAGATTTAGACATTTT
>NZ_DJLC01000190.1:866-1057 GCF_002434875.1 Acinetobacter sp. UBA6526
TTACCTAAAGATTTAGACATTTTATTCACGCCATCTAAACCTTCAAGAATCGGCACAGTAATGCACACCTGTGATTCTTGACCGTAACGACCTTGTAGGGTACGTCCCATTAATAAATTAAAAGTTTGGTCTGTTCCACCTAACTCAACATCAGCTTCAAGCGCAATAGAGTCATAACCCTGAACCAATGG
>NZ_DJLC01000190.1:1360-1589 GCF_002434875.1 Acinetobacter sp. UBA6526
CATAACCCTGAACCAATGGATAAAGGAATTCGTGAATTGCGATTGGTTGATGGTTGCTATAACGCTTTGTAAAGTCATCACGCTCTAACATACGTGAAACAGTTTGTTGGCTTGCCAATTGAATGAGATCAGCAGCAGATTTTTGATTAAACCATTCTGAGTTAAAACGTACTTTGGTTTTATTTGGATCTAAGATTTTAAAAACTTGTTCCTGATACGTTTTTGCGTT
>NZ_DJLC01000190.1:1898-3063 GCF_002434875.1 Acinetobacter sp. UBA6526
TTGTTCCTGATACGTTTTTGCGTTGGCAATCACCTGCTCTTGTGATAACGGCGGACGCGTTGCACTTTTGCCCGTTGGGTCACCGATCATCGCAGTGTAGTCACCAATCAAGAAAGTTACTTCATGACCAAGGTCTTGGAAAGTTTTTAACTTATTAATAAGTACGGTATGTCCTAAGTGTAAATCTGGAGCCGTTGGATCAAAACCTGCTTTCACACGGAGTGGGCGATTCTCTTTTAATTTCTTCAGTAAATCTTCTTCAGAAATAATCTCATGCGTGCCTCGTTGAATGAGAGCAAGCTGTTCTTCGGCGGGCAAGAAATTTGACATCACAAAACCTAAACACATCAGTTATTCAATTTGTGCGATATACTAACATTTTTTCAGCATCTTGCAGGGGAAGTTGTACATGAGCGCAATCTATATTGGTGTAATGACAGGCACGAGCATGGATGGTGTTGATTTTGTTGCAGCTTCATTTGAACCTCTAATCATTCATGCGACTTTAACACTTCCATTCGAGCCAGAGTTACGTGATGAGTTAATGGCGTTAACATTACCTGATGACAATGAAATTGACTGCATGGGCAAGGCTGATGTGACCTTAGCGCAAATGATTGGTCATGGCATTAATCAACTTATTGAAAATAACAAGCTCGACCGAACTCAAATTAAAGCCATTGGTTCACATGGGCAAACCATTCGCCATCGCCCTGAACATGGTTTCACGCTACAAATCGGCGATCCCAATATTATTACTGAGATTACTCAGATTCCTGTTGTATCAGATTTTCGTCGTCGTGACATGGCGGCAGGCGGTCAAGGTGCTCCATTGGTACCTGCTTTCCATCAAGCCTTGTTCCAACATGACAGTATCCACCGTGTCATTCTCAATCTCGGTGGAATTGCAAATGTGAGTATGCTACCAGCTAATAATCCTGAAGCCGTTTACGGCTTTGATACAGGTCCAGCTAATATTTTGATGGACGCGTGGTGCCAACGTCATACAGGTCATCCTTATGATGAAAACGGCGACTGGGCCGCGTATGGTCAACCAATTCGTTCATTGCTAGATCGTTTACAAACCCACGAATTCTTTGCAATCGAACCACCCAAAAGTACGGGTCGAGCAGACTTTAATCTTGAATGGCTTGATGATCAAATG
>NZ_DJLC01000024.1:0-4418 GCF_002434875.1 Acinetobacter sp. UBA6526
AGAAAAGATTCTCCAGGAGATGACTTTATAGGCAAACTTATTCAAGCAGAAGAAGAAGGCGATAAATTAAATATCAAAGAGATGTATGGTACTTGCCTGCTTCTTTTGATCGCTGGCCATGAAACAACGACACGTCTTATTGGCAATGGCATGTTTACTTTGTTCAAACATCCTGAACAATTCGACGAATTGAGGAAAGATTATGGTCTTATTCCTAACGCTATTGAAGAGATGCTTCGATATGAACCCCCCGTTCATGCAACAGTAAGATTCGCAAGTGACGATATGTCATATGCTGGAAAAGAATATAAAAGGGGTACCCCTTTCGCTGTAAGCATTGCAGGAGCCAATAGAGATCCTGAAGCAAATACAAATCCTGAAGAATTTAATATTTTAAGAGATGATATAAAGCATATATCTTTTGGTTACGGTCCTCACATGTGTATAGGTGCTTCTTTAGCAAGAATAGAATCTAGGATTGCTTTTGAAATTCTTTTTGAAAGATTTCCTAAGCTTGAACTTTTGGATGTAAATCCACAATGGGGAAAAAATTTAATTTTCAGAGGTTTCAATGACCTCAAACTAAAAGCAAGTTAAAAAAAAGGCGCCTTAACGGCGCCTTTTTTTGTAAAGACCTCTAGAATCTGTGAGTTACTTCTAGACCTGCCCTTAGACCATCATAATATTTAATTCTTGCTCCACCACCCTGGTCACCAGGATAAATAAGCGTAAATCCAATATCGTCATCTACATCTAAACAATTTGTGCAAAAACCTCTCAAGGTAGTGCCATTGTTAAACTCTATGGCAGTAGAGAAATTTAGACGAGCTATTTCATCTAATAAGGTTAAGCCCGTAACACGTTCGTCAGCATTACCAACGTTTGTTTTGTGAGAATAACTTGTATTAATTATTACGTCACCAATGTTGGTAGGCTCAATATGTTCAACAGAAAAAACTATTGCATTATCCGGTGTCCAAGGCATCTTACCACCTGCTCTACTATATGATCCTGGCGCAGTAGCATCACAGGCTGTGAAACTACCATGTACTTCAGTCCAATTTCTTGAATCATCACAATAGTTATCATATGAAGCGTCGATATACGCATAGTTAAAGTTGATTATCGTCTGATCGGTCACTCTAGCTCTTAAATTTAAATCCAACCCATTGATAGTAGATTCAGCGGCATTTCTAGTTAAGCCGACTGGCAAACCTTGAATAACAGAGACTTTAATTACTTGTTTATCTGACCAAGCATAATTATAAGCAACCGCGCTCAAGCTTAAAGAATCATCCAAAAAAGAACCTTTAAAACCAACTTCGTGCATCTCAAGTTCTTCGGGATCAAAACCTTCTTTAGCAGTTGACTCAAAATAATTTGCGAATTGCCAACCTCCTGCTTTGAAACCTGTCGCATAGGTGTACCAAACCATGCTTCTGTCGTCAGGTTTGAAATCGATAGTAAGCTTCGGATCTGTTGAAGTCCAAGTTTTATCTTGATTAAGAACAAAAAGCTGTTGAGCTGATGCTATTGGCGCAATTCCAACTCCTTGAGCATTGGCTATTATTTCAAAATTAGTATTACACGAAGTACTTGCAATAAGAGCGGCATTAGAGGCAGCCCACGCAGTAGTTCCTATGGTATTTGTGTTATCAAAAGTACAAGCAGCATCCCAGCCTGGTGCCAAAGCCAGCTCTGGAGCAGCGGCAAAAGCGCCTGCAATTACTGCAGCCTGACCCCCATAAGTTGCTGCGGTGTATAAAGTAGCGTCCACACCGGCTACGAAAGCACTACAACCAGTAGTACCATCGATATTTACGGTCGTTGGCGTACAATCTGGCAGAACTAAAGAATGAGGAACACCTACTGAGTTTGATTTGGTTTCATATCTCATTCCTTTTTTATCGTAGGTATATCTTGCACCTAAAGTAATATTCCAACGTTCGGCCATTGGAATGGTGACTTGTCCAAAGGCAGCTGATGATTTGTTATCAATACTTAAATCTAATTGAGCAGTTCCATATGTTTCTAAAGTGGAACCGGTTGCAACGTTGTAAGTTGAAACCAAGGCTGTTTTGGAAGCCGTTGGTGTATAGGTTGCTAAATTTTGTAATGCAGCCAAATTAGCTTGGCTATAAAGACCGGCATCTAAATAAGCTGTTGCCGCAACAGCAGCTTGGTTGAATACACTATCTGGACCAGTTCTAAAAATATCCGATCTATCTCCATAATCTAAGAAAGAATATATTCCTGCGACCCATTGAATTTCATCTTCAGGTTTTGAATTCCATCTTAATTCGATACTAGACTGATTGGTTTTTTGTTCGCTGCCCTGAACAAAAGATTTTGCTTTTGTAGAATCAAAATCTTTTAATTCTTCACCAGAATGTTGATTGGTAGAAGCGAGAACGGTGAAGTCAAAATCATCTCTAAAAGACTTAAACTTTCCTGTTAAAAGAGAATCTTCTCTGTTAATAAAAGTATCTTCACTGAGATTAGAAGAATATCTATCACTTGCTATTTGCGCCAAGGCAGCAGCGTCTCCTCCACTTAGAGCATAGGCGCTGGATGTTGCAAAATCTGTTACAAAAATATCTAGTCCAGATGCAGTGGCTTTCAAGTCAGGTTGAATCAGATTTTTTTGTGCCTGAGTACAAGATGTTGAGTCCCTTTTACAAATAATTGCCTCAGAAACTGCAGCATGATCTTTCGATACAGCATTATCGGCCGTTAAGGACCATTCGTAATTATCGCCTTCGCCAAATAATGAAAATCTCACATTTTCATTGGATGTGCCTGTGTCTCCTCCAAATGTTAAATCGCTATGTACTCCTTCTTCATCTTGGTAACCAAGTATTAACCTTCCAAATAAATCGGGAGCTAACTCACCAGAAATCATGTAGCTGAACTGTTCTTGTCCTGTATCTCCAGCGGTTACTCTAATTTTTTGTTCAAATTCACTTGTGGGCTTTTTGTAGAAAACACTGATAGCTCCACCTAGGGCATTTCTACCGTATAGAGTTCCTTGAGGACCTTTCAAAACCTCAATTCTTTCAATATCGACAAGTCCTGAGAGAATTGATTGACCTCGAGACATGTAAATCTCATCTACAAAAAATGCGTTTGATCCTTCGGATCCAATATCAAATTTTGTTGAACCTATGCCTCTCAACCAAATATTTGCTCTTCCTGAATCTTCTCCAGACATCATCATATCTGGGATCATAGTTGTTAAATCGTCGGTATCTCTTAAGCCAGCACCCTCGAGCATGTCCCCAGAAAATGCCTGAAGAGCTGATGGAACATCTAATAAATTTTGTTCTCTCTTTTGAGAAGTAACTACCATCTCCTCAAGAGCAACTTGTGCTTGAGAAACGACAGAAGTGAAAAACAGCGCTAGTACAGCTGTAAACTTTAAAAATGATTTGGTCATTTTGCCCCCTGAAATCAGAAACTTCTTATTGAAGTTCATTTATAAGAAGTGGATTTTATCAAAAAGTTTACTGCTTTGTGTAGTTAAATGTCTTTATTAATCATATCCCACTTGGGCAGTCAAAAATAAAATTAGAAATTTGATGAATTGCATTGCTCGTCATAAGAATTATAAAAGGACTTCCCCCAAGAAAATAAATGTGATTACATTTAGTTTCTGTAATTTAAGGAGATGACATGCAGTTAAGATATTTTAATCAACCCCATTTTGAAAATGGATCTTTAAAACTTATATCTGAAGTTCTAAAAGAACACGGAATAACTAAACCGCTGATTTGTACCGACCCTGGATTGGTAGCTATTGGCATGACCGACAAAATTCGTAATCTTCTTTCAAACGAAATATCTCCGACTTTTTATACTGATACTCCGGCTAATCCAACTGAAGGAGCTGTTAATGATGCCTTAAGACTTTTCAAAGAAAACAATTGTGATGGTGTGGTTGGGTTTGGAGGAGGATCAAGCATGGATCTTGCAAAAGCGGTTGCGTTGATGGCAAATCATGAGGGAAATGTTGTTGACTACTCAGTGAATGAAGGCGGCACAGGAAAAATAAAAGAAACAGTTCCGACAGTTGCAATTCCTACTACTTCGGGAACAGGTAGTGAGGTTTCTTTGGGTGCTGTAATAATCATGAATGATGGAAGAAAGCTAATTCTTGCGAGCGATCATTTAGTTCCAAATGCAGCAATTTGTGACCCAGAATTAACTTTAGGTTTACCTCCTGTGTTAACTGCTGGAGCAGGAATGGATGCTTTGACACACTGTATAGAAGCAGTTCTTTCGCCTTTAGATGATCCCCCAGCAGAAGCAATTGGTTTAGATGGTGTCGAGAAAATAATCAGAAAAGAAAGCCTGGTTAGAGCTTGTGAAGATGGTCAAGACAAAGAAGCAAGATGGAATATGATGATGGCATCTACCGA
>NZ_DJLC01000020.1:0-4967 GCF_002434875.1 Acinetobacter sp. UBA6526
AGGCAAACTATGGGACAGTAGTGGCTGCTGCTTCCTTTTTTCTTGCTTAATGTGCAAGCTTTTCAACAGTGATCACTTCAACATCTGTCGGTTTATAGCGATGTGTATCAACTTCGCCAACCACACGAACATGGTCTCCAACTTTTAAGCCAGCACGCTGCCAAATATCATCATCAATCTCGACACCAATCGTGCCACTTTTATCTTTTAATTCGTAATGATCACTCTTCACATGCTTGGTGATTTGCCCTGTCAGCGTCACACCTGTTTCATCAGCTAATTTAGCTATTTGACTCACGGTCACAACATTATTTAAAGCTTCTTTTAAAATAACATGATCATCTTTACCTGCCCATGATGGCGCAGATAAACCGAATAAAACTACAAAACCTAATCCTAGCAAGCTTCTTTTCATAACACTCTCTATTCTTTTAACACACTATTATCTAAACAGATTTATACTCGAATGTCGGCTTCGGTTTGTAATCAACCGTAATGTATAGATATGATAAACCCCACTGATGGAGTGGGGTCTCATACAACAATCAAGTGAATCTGTTATTTTTCAATCGCATGATCAAGACTAAAACGACCTGCGCCATGTAGCATCAAATAGAACAAACCACCTGACATTGCTAAGTTTTTCATAAAGTTGATTTGTTGCATTTGATCATCACCGCTATGGAAGATGAATGCAGTAATAATGCTAAACACTGCTAAACCGAATGCAGCCAAACGCGCTTGGAAACCAAAAAGTAACGCGAGACCACCACCAAACTCAACGAGAATCGTTAGAGGTAATAGCGCTCCCGGCACCCCCATTGATTCCATATAACCTGCTGTAGCACCATAAGCTGTTAATTTGCCCCAGCCAGCGATAATAAAGATATAAGCCATAAGAATACGGGCAACCAGCGTAACCACATTATCTACGCCTGATTGAGTAACAATATTTTTTACAACAACATTCGGATTAAACATAATAAATTCCACACTGTTTGTTTTTTAACATGAGAACAGTTTATGTATCTTATAATTTGCAATAAACACCATATTTGTTAATGCATCATTCCATATTTAGAACAATATAGCTCAATTTATCAGCAAAATTCTTTATTGGTATCATCAACTAAAGTTACCAATTAATTTGCTTTTTATACTGACATTCTATAGATGCACTGCTAGGATTTAGTTCAAATTTATACTGCTCACACCTTCATGGAACTCATTGATTTTATTCTGCACGTTGACGAACATCTTTTAGAATTTATTACCAATTATGGCATCTGGATTTATGCCATTCTATTTTTAATTATCTTTGTCGAAACTGGTTTAGTGGTTATGCCATTCTTACCGGGTGACAGCTTACTGTTTGCCGCTGGTGCGCTTGCTGCCTCTACGGGTGCAATGGATCCATGGTTACTTGGTGTTTTATTATTTATCGCCGCAGTATTGGGCGACACACTCAACTACCATATCGGTAAATATGTTGGCCCGCGCGTGTTTGAAACGAACTCTCGCTTAATCAATAAGCAACATTTGTTAAAAACACAAGAATTCTTTCAACGTCATGGTGGTAAAACCATTATTTTTGCTCGTTTTGTGCCGTTTGCACGAACCTTTGCGCCATTTGTTGCGGGCGCAGGCAGCATGAATTATAAGTTTTTCCTGACTTATAACGTGATTGGTGCATTCTGCTGGATTGCTTCTTTTATTACACTTGGTTATTTATTCGGTAATATGCCAATCGTGAAAGATAATTTCACTCATTTAATTTTCGGTATCATCATTATCAGCGTATTACCAGGTGTGATTGGTTTTATCCGTCAAAAACTTAATAGCCGTAAAAGCCACAAAGCTTAATTTAGAAAAAACGAAACACCATTGGTAGCATACAAACGATTAATAACATTGCCGATCCTTTATATAAGTGGTCGGCTTTGATCCCAATCAAACTTCCTGTCAATAATGCCCGTCCGAACATCATCCAAAATAAAGAAACTGGAATTAATACAAGAGTAAATACACCTAATACCCATGCTGTATTTTCAACAGAGTTCCATGTTTCATCTGGAAATATCCCTGCTGCCAATAACAATGTCTTTGGGTTCTTGAGGGTTGATAAGAATAATTGATACGTTTTGATTTGCTGATGATTTTGATAATGCTTCTGTAAATGTGAACTTTTCCATAAATGGAAAGCAAGCCACAATACATAGATCACACTACATACATGCAAAATGAGGTGTAAAGCAGGCCAAATCGGATCAAATAAATGAATGAAGAGTGCCCATAAACCAATACCATAGGTATACCCTAACCATTCCACTGGAATGAAAGACATGGTTTTAACAAAGCCGTGTTGATGTGTTGAACTGGCCAATAACGCATTCGTAGGTCCGGGAATGAGTAATACCGCTATCATCGCCAAAACAAAGAACCAACTCTCAATCATACAGATACCAAATGACCACACATGGTCGCAACCTTATACGAATTTGGTTCAAACAAACAAGTTTTAGCGGAAAAATGAACGATAAAAAGCAGAAAAATTAGAGGTCAAAAATTAATAAATTATTGTTATTACTACATTTAACTTGAAACATTTTGCTAAAATTTTGTTATTTATCACTCGTAAGATCACGAGTGATAAACCTGTTTTTGTTATGATTTTGGACGCGGTTTGACGATAATTGGACAACCTTTGAACTGTGCAGCCTGCACAATGGCATCTTGTTGACCTAAAACTTTCGAGAGTTCAGTGTTTTTGGTATTCATTGATTGACCCATATTCACCGAAATAGATGGCCCAAAGCCCCAACCACTACGACTGCCCCAGCCACCGCCCAGTCCGACTCCCACTCCGACACCTGTGCGTTTTGGTGTTTGTACACCATTGTCGATGTAAAGCTGAATACGGTTGTACTCAGCTTGTAGCTGTTGGCAATTCAGCGCTTGATACTGTGTTGGAGAAACATAAGTCGGTTTAACCGTTGATGCACATGCACCTAATAACATCGTAGCTGCCAACACAGGCATCCAATATAAGCGTTTCATAAGATTCTCTTATTTCTTTGATTCAATCTCATTGAACAAAGTGACATAAGCAAGGGTCAACTTATGTTCAGATGCTAAGTGAATCAAGGGTAAATTCTTTTGATGTGATTCTTTCATTAATACAGACGGCGGTAACATTCCCTCTAATACAGGTAAGCCATCATCTTTCAACTGTTGAACCACTTCACGAGGCAATTTTGCTTGAGACTGGTACTGATTAACGACAATACCCTCAATCTCTAAGCGATCATTATGATCATCTTGGGTTTCGATAACATTTTCAATCAAAGTTTGTAACGCACGTTTCGAGAACACGTCACAATCAAATGGAATCAAGACACGGTCGGCCGCAATCAAGGCCGATAAAGTGAAGAAATTAAAGGCTGGCGGTGTATCGATATAGATACGATCATAGCGAGCACTGAGCGATTGAATCGAATCACGTAATTTATAAATCTTATGCTTACTTTCTAAAGCGTGCTCGAGCGCGCCTAAGCTTGGGCTTGCTGGAATCACATCCAAGTTTTCAAAAGAGGTACGGTGCACATAGCTATCTAAGCCTTTACCGCGGGGTGCTTTTAAAATCGAGCCAATCGCATTGCCAATCAGGCCCTTTTGTTGCGTTGCACCAAGTACGTCTTCAAAGAAATTTTCAATATTTGGCTCTAATGCCGCTTTATCTGCAGAGTATGTCGCATCTTCACCCAAAAGGTATTGGCTAGAGTTTGCTTGTGGATCAAGATCGATCACTAAGGTTCTAAAACCTTGTTTAGCACTAATAGCTGCTAAATTAATCGTAATACTTGATTTCCCTACACCACCTTTTTGGTTAAATACCACACGCGTTAACATGACTTCCCTCTACAAGATTTTTTTGTAAACTGCACGCAGTTTAACCCAGTGCCAAAACAATTACTAAAACAATGTCAAACAATTACGCAAAAACAGGTTTAATCATCACCAAGCCAAGGATACCTATCAAAGCCACTGTGCTGATCAATAATCCAGCACGGCGTTGTACCAACAAAACATTGCTATCTTGCTTGTAGGTTTTGCTCATGGATGACCATAGGACAAAAAATAAAATGACTTTGGCGTAGAACCATGGTTCAACTACAAAGTTCTTCATAAACAGTAAAACCGCGCCCGTAACAATGATCAGAGTCAGAGACAAATGTTGTAAACCGACTAAGCTTTTACGCGAGTTAATATTGGGTTGTTGACCTTGTACGCCAATAAACAGCGTCGCTGCTCGAGCAACAAACACAAGAATCAATAAACTCACCGCAGACATATGCACAATCTTGGTAATTAAATGAGCATCCATAATCAATCCTTATGCCTTGGGTGCATGTGCGCATTCAGGACTTGCAGGTGCTTGACCTTGCCACTCGCTTGGAACATAAGCGTGAATCGCTAATGCATGGATACGACCTGGACTCATGAGTTCGGCAGCAACTGCATAAATTTTTTGATGGCGTTGTACTAAGCGCAGACCTTGAAACTCTTCACTTACTACAATCACTTTAAAATGTGATTCTTTCCCCGGGAAATATCCACCATGCCCAGCAGACTCATTGATTACTTCAAGATGGCTAGGTGCTAATGTTTGTAAGCGTTCAATTAACTGTTGTTCTAAGTTCATCAGTCACTCTGTAAGGTCAGATTGAGATAGACAATCATTATACATGACAGAAACAGCTCGGTCTGTTGGCATTTCACATGGCTTCAGCAGCGGCTAAATGACCATGAGCATTCAATTTTTTGGGGAAATTCTCGACTTTTTCAGTATTATTATGAAGAAATGCTTTTATTTTATGCAATTAAACATTTTCTTTGCATAAAGTTGTTGACCCTTGTTTTGCTTAATGTATTATAGCTGGCACGCGGGAATAGCTCAGTTGGTAGAG
>NZ_DJLC01000093.1:0-2991 GCF_002434875.1 Acinetobacter sp. UBA6526
CTTTGGCGACAGACTCTTCAGGGTTTTTGGTTTCAGCTGCTGCAATGGTGACAATCTCTGCACCAAAATAAAATGCTGTTGCTGCTACAGCACCTGATAGCACTGGTCCCCAGCCATTTGGCATAAAACCGCCATGGTTTAACAGCTCTCCAAACCCTGAGGCTTGATGATTTGGCCATAAGCCGAATAAGTAAATGGAACACAAGAAAATAAATACAGTAATTGCGGCAACTTTAATTGAAGAAAACCAGAATTCAAATTCGCCAAAAGATCGAACCGAAAACAGATTGGTTGCTGTCAGTAACATGAGTAAAACTAAGCTGATAATCCATTGGGGTAAATCAGGCATCCAATAGGCAAGCAGTTTTGCGCCTACGATTGCTTCAAGCGCAATAACGATCACCCAGAAATACCAGTACATCCAGCCAGTCATAAAACCCGCTAATCGAGATAAAAAGGGTGAGTCTTTAAAGGCATAACGGGCATAAGCATAAAAAGAACCAGTAACAGGTGAGGCGGTTGCCAATTCACCAAGCATTCTCATGACAAGAATAATCAAAGCACCTGTGATTAAAAATGACAAAATGGCAGCTGGACCAGCAGATTGAATGACAACTGAACTACCCACAAATAAGCCCATACCGATGACACCGCCGAGTGCCATCATTTGTACGTGCCGAGGTTTTAACGTGCTTTTTAAATCTTGATTAGAATCTGAATCATACATATCGGATTACCCCTCATAATTTTTTATAACTGTATCGTTAGATTGATGGTGCAATCGTACTTAAAGCATTTCGTCTTTTAAGTAATACCAGCGATATAACAAGGCTTGGCCTAGTCGTCTAAAGGGACGGAAGAAATGTGATGGCAAAGGTGATTGATAAATGGGTAATTCGAATTGAGGACGTTGAATTCCTATGATTCGTTCAGCCAACCGACGACCTGCCATTGCTGAAAATGAGACACCATTCCCACCATAACCGATAGCGTAATAGATTGTTTCTTCAGGGTTTGGTTGTACGATTCGAGGCATCATGTCATGACTTACATCAACCCATCCCCACCAAGAATATGCAATCGGTATACCACGCAAGCTCGGAAATTTACGGTAGAGGCCTTCTTTTAAGCGTTCGAGGTGTACTGGATTGTTGGCATCAGCCCCTGTAAGCGCACTTCTACTACCACATTGCACTGAACCATCAGGGAGTAAGCGATAGTAATGTCTTAAGGTCCGAGTATCGGTGATAAATGTAGTACTGTTTAATCCTGCTTCTTTAAGTTCTGCCGCTGTTAATGGCCGAGTCACGATCGAATTAGATAAAATAGGCATGATCTTGCCAGACAAGCTTGGATGTAAGCCATTTGGTGTATATCCACCTGTCGCAACTGCAACCCGTTTTGCTTTCACGATTCCATATGGTGTTTGTAGGTAATGGATGCCGTTGCGTGTTTCCCAACTGAGAACAGGCGTAGATGTATGAACTTTTGCACCAGCTGCACGCGCACGTTTTAAATAGCCAAACGCTAATTTTAAAGGATGTACACCCACACCATCGGGCTCGAGCAATGCACCCGCTGCTTCTTGATCGGCGACAAATTCTTCATGCAGTTGTTCTCGACTTAACATGCGTGTTTGATATCCAAACACATCGCGCATGACTTTGCCCTCATTTTCTAGAAAAGCCATTTTCTTTCCACGATGAGCAATATATAAATGCCCACCATCTTGCGCATCACAGTCAATACCACTCACAAGTTTTTTGAAATAATCAAAACCTTCGCGGATTTCCGAGTCGAGACGTTTTGCCGTATCGAGTCCCCATTTATCAATCCATTGTGAACGATAGAGACGACCAGATGCATTTTGCCCTTGTCCCCCGTTACGGCTGGTGCATCCCCATGCGGTTCGATTGGCTTCAAGTACCAAAGGTGCAGTTCCAAATTCTTCAGCTAGGGTGAGTGCAGTTGAAAGACCTGTGAAACCACCGCCAATAATTACAATATCTGCATCGATATCACCTAGCAGTGGACCATCATCTTCTGGAGGTGTTCCAGCTGTTGCCACCCAATAGGTGGGTGCATATTGTTCATTGCCTTTTAATCCTTGATCCGTTAAAGGGTCAAATTTGGCGTTATAAGTATCAAATGCTCTTGCAGTGGATGTTCTGCTTTGACCTGAGTCACCAATGAAATGCTGTATGGACTGATTCATAGACAAACTCCTTATGCAGCGATTTGTACAGGTCGGTTTTTACGGAATGCATTTTTAATGAGGATTTTTCCATCCTTGAAAGTAAAGACATCGACCATGTTGGCTTCAATATGCCCACCATCTGGTGCAGTTGCCGTAAACGTCGTCTCTGAAATACCAAATTGGGCATCATCACTTAACCAATGTTTACCATTGAGCCATTGAGCATCAGGGAAAGACTGAAACGTATTTTCAAATGCTTGTTTGACAGCATCAAAGCCTTGAATGCGAGTACCAAATACCTCACTGCCTGCAACTGTTTCAAAACAACAGTCGTGATGCATACAGGCCATTAACGCTTCAACATCATGTTTGTTCCAAGCATTAGAAAAGTTAGTAAGGAGTTGAAGAAGTTGAGTTGGATTCATTAGATAGCTCCAAATATTAAAAAATCTCGGCTGATGATTGGACTGTACGTAAATCATTGTGTTCGACGTAGTACCAGCAGCAAGGTTTTGATGGAGCCAGATAGTTTTTATTTTAAACAATTGTTTTATATTGATTATTTCTAAATCTCAATCATGGAATGTGTTTTGCTTAGTTTTAGATGATGCCAGATTGAGAGAAATCCTACTTTTCTATCTCTAAAATGCACCACTTTAAGGTTGATGGCTTCAAAATAGCTCATAAATTGCACTAGGAAAAAGGACAAACGAGTGACAAATTCATTAGCACCACAGGTCTGGGAAGCTTTGTTTGCTGATACTGCAAATAGTGGCCTAAATTTGCAAGGCCGA
>NZ_DJLC01000242.1:0-826 GCF_002434875.1 Acinetobacter sp. UBA6526
TTCATAGTTGCCCCACATACCAGACGAAAGTTGATGAATTAACATAAATGAGTTTTTGTGAATATATCTTTTTTCCGCCACAACACTCATGAGTGTAGCAGCAGATGCAGCACATCCATCGATATATGAGTGAACTGGGACTTTACAGCCAGCGATATAATCAACTGCTGCAAATCCTGAAAATACAGAGCCTCCGTAACTACAGATATGAAGCTTTATTGGAATATCTTCTGCTTCTAAAACATTAGAGCGATTTTTAATACTATTTGAAACTCTGGTTAGACTTTTATTTAATGACAAAACTTTTGGTCTACTAACCTCAGAGTAAAAATAAATATTGTTATCTTGTGCAGACACTATATTATTGTCGTCAGAACCATTTGATTCATCATCACCTCGGGCAGCATCAAATTGATCCGCCATCCAAAATATATCTTTCATTTTTTATTTCCAGTTTTAGATTCTAAAGCAAGTTTAAGATATTCGTCGGTAATTTGAAGAGTGTATTCTTCATCGACAGCAGACATAACTTCAATGATGTCTACTAAAAATTCTTTTGTCACCTCTTGCTTTGCAGAAGAGTCATAAGTCATACTCTCTTCCATTATACTAAATAGTTCCTCGGCAACCCATAATACATCATTACAAGCTAAAAATTTAGCAGCATAGATTTTTGCAAGCTGTTTTCTTTTGATTGCCACAAAGTAAATACAAACAGAAAAAGAAAACGGAGGCAACTTTCGCTGCCTCCGTCGTTGGAGATAAACAAAATTTTTGTTTATTGTATTTCAAGTGGAATAGTTTCACCTGAAAAAACTTGTGTTCT
>NZ_DJLC01000242.1:1234-3264 GCF_002434875.1 Acinetobacter sp. UBA6526
CCCTCACTTAGTCCCGAAGACTGGATTGAAAGTCTGCCGCTATCTTCAAACTTACAGAACATTTGGCTGTCACCAGAATAAACACTTACAAAAACTTCCTCTGCGTCGTGTCCATCATAAGTTACAGACAAGCTGCTTCCAATACTCAATGATGTTTCCTCACCATTAATATCAGTTGCGGTTGGAATAACTGCAAACCCAGGAACATCCCATGCACCAAAATAAGATGAGAAGTCTCCAGGTGCTTGAGCATCAAGAATATCTCCAGCATGGAATTCAGGACGTTGGTCAACAACTTCTACACCGTCAAAAGAATAGTTATCCCAAGTGTAGGTCGGTTGTGTATCAACAGATTCCTGATTAATTCTGTATGTTTCTTTTTCTGTGCGTACTTCAAACCAAGCACCAACAGAACGTGAATCATCAGGGATTCCAGGGATAGATCCCTCTGGAAATGCTCGTTGAACTTCCTCATGAGTTCCAACCCAGCAGTCTCCAATGTCCAAGGACTTCAGAGGATCATTACAATATTTAAGATCTCCTGGCGGCTCCCAGAAAAATGCTCCAACATTGTCAGACTGCATTACTGCTTCAACCTCAGTCGTACCTACAACATTTTGTACATTAACAGTACCAGCAAGACGACAAACATCGATATCAAGATTTTTGACAGGTTCACACTCAGCAGCACTTGAACCCTCGCCATCCATAAATTGAACAGTCTCTTGAGACCAAAGACGATTATCAACTACAGTGGTAGCTGTAAATGTCACCTCATCGCCAACAAGAACACTACAAACAAAATATCCGTCATCGTCGGTAGTAGCAGTTGAAAATGACTGAGCACCATCACAAGTTACTTCGGCACCACGAACTGGAAATCCAGTAATATCAAGAATACGTCCTGAAGCACATGAGGGAACAAATCCTTGATCGCAGTTCCACCAAGAAAAGTGGGATGCCTCAAACTGAAATGAAATAACTCCATCTTCCTCAACAACAGTTCCAACGCCCTCTTCAACCCAGCGTCCTACTTGAGGATCAAACGACCAAGATGATTGAGTATCACCTGGGGATAATTGATAAAACTCTGGTAAATCACCATTGGTAATTGGGATTTCCAAAAATGCTGGCATATCAGAAGAAATTATTAATTCTTGACCGTCAGCACCAAACAAAGCAACATCAACCATACCATAAGATACAAGCTGTGATACATTTGCGACGTTCTTCGTTGTGTCGCTTGGAGTGCTATGTCCAATTGCAGTTAAATCAATTGGTGCCCCCCATACTTCTTGTGTTGAGGGATCAACATGAGTAACCTGAACAGTGACCTCGCCTGTATAAAGGGATCCACCAGGGTTAAAAAAAGAATTTTCTGAAAACCTGATCTTAGTTCCAAGCACCTCAATATTGCTGGGCGTTGTACTGTCAATCGCCACAAAACCATCTGCTTCAATCAAAGAAGCGTTTGACGCAACAGTCTCCCAAGAATGAAGAGTTGCAGTGGTGTAGTTTTTCGCAAAACCTTGCTTTGAGAATTCAATAACCATATTCTCTGCTGGGTCTACATCGAGCAAAGTATAAGTACCATCCTCAGCAGTCACCGCAGTAACATCCTGAGTTGATACGTTAACACCGCCCAAAGGAGATCCATCAATTGATGTTACAATACCAGACACCTTTCCGTGAACTGGACCATTATAAACATCATCATAATTTTGTCCTGCTCGACAACCAATTGCGAACAATCCAAGTGTAATTAATCTAATCATTTTTTTCCTTTTAGTTGTTTAGTAAATTAATAAGGTCTGCCTTCTTAAGAGAAGAATATCCCGTAAGTCCGCGTTCCTTTGCCATATTTTTTAATTGTGTTACTGTGTATTCATTTAAATCTTCGGTCTCAGTCTGCTTTGAACCTCCAATAAGATTCATAAGCTGTTCGTGAGTACCAGAGAAAAATTCAGCAACTCTTGTTTTTATTTTTATCATTTTTTTCCTTTTTGAAAATGGTGGAGATGGCGGGAGTC
>NZ_DJLC01000204.1:0-130 GCF_002434875.1 Acinetobacter sp. UBA6526
AATCGTTTTATGCATGTCCCTGAACTTTCACGTATGGGTGCGAATATCCAAGTTGAAGGTCATGATGCAGTTGTAACTGGTGTTGATAAGCTCCAAGCGGCACCTGTGATGGCAACAGATTTACGTGCTT
>NZ_DJLC01000204.1:436-2788 GCF_002434875.1 Acinetobacter sp. UBA6526
TGATGGCAACAGATTTACGTGCTTCATTCTCACTTGTTCTTGCTGCATTAGTTGCAGAAGGTGAGACGCTGGTTGATCGTATCTATCATATCGATCGTGGCTATGAACATGTTGAAGATAAATTACAAAGTTTAGGCGCTCAAATTAAGCGAGTAAAAGGATGAATGACTTAAGAAACGATGATCCAAATTTTGATGTAATGGGTAATTTTGATCATGGTTTAACTTTAGCGCTCAGTAAAGGTCGTATTTTAAAAGAAACATTGCCGTTACTTGAAAATGCAGGCATTAATTTACTTGAAGATCCAGATAAGTCACGTAAATTGATTTTCCCAACAACACATAAAAAAGTACGAATTTTAATTTTGCGTGCTTCTGATGTACCTACTTATGTTGAAAATGGTGCGGCGGATTTTGGTGTGGCGGGTAAAGATGTATTGATGGAACATGGTGCGCAACATGTTTATGAGTTACTTGATCTAAAGATTGCCAATTGTAAGTTGATGACTGCTGGTAAAGTGGGAATGGAACGACCAAAAGGTCGTTTAAAAATCGCGACCAAATATGTCAATTTAACTCGTCAATATTATGCAAGCTTAGGTGAGCAAGTTGATGTCATCAAACTATATGGATCAATGGAATTAGCGCCATTGGTTGGTTTGGGGGATTATATTGTCGATGTTGTTGATACTGGCAATACCTTACGTGCCAATGGCTTAGAGCCATTAGAGGAAATTTGCAAAGTTTCTTCGCGCTTAATTGTGAATAAGGCAAGTTTTAAACGTAAACAAGCGATCTTAAATCCAATTTTGACTCAGCTTGAAGAGGCGATCAAAAATCGTTAATCGTATTTTTGAATTAAAAAGGTCAACTGAGGTTGGCCTTTTTATTTGAGTTTTTCTGGATTTCGTAATATGTAGATATCAGAGATTTGTGATTGATTGAAATTAAAAGTGATTGCAGTTACATAGGTCTGGTTGTGGTCGTACAGTTTGAAACCAAGATTGCCATTCAAGAGACATATTTTCCAAGATAACTCATTCCACGCAATAAAGAGCAAACGTTCAAAGAAGCGTAATACATCCGATTGACCTATAAATGGGTGACGAATTGCAGAGACCTTGCCGCCACCATCTGCTGCAATTTGGATATCTTGACTCAGTAACTCTTTAAGTCGTTCAATATTCTGAGAATGAACAGCATCTTTAAAAGCATGAAGCAGGACAAGTTGTCGTGAGGAGGGAATCGTTGAAAGTATTTTAGATTCTGACTTGATATGTTTCCGCCCACGAGTCACTAATTGTCGACAATAGCTTTGAGTCTCTTGTAGAAACTCTGAAATTTCGATGTAATCAAAATTGAAAATATCATGCAGTAAATAGGCTGCTCGTTCTTTGGCGGAAAGTTTTTCTAATACTAAAAGAAAAGCGGTAGAAAGCGTGTAATCGGATTCAATGGATAAGTCTTCTGACTGATCATATGGCTCGGGTAGCCAAGTTCCAATATATTCAGTTCGAGATTTATGATGCGAACGTAGAAGATCAATACAGTGGCGAGTGCATACAGCGGTTAGCCAAGCTTGTGGATTGATAATATCTTGTTTAGGTTGTTGCTGCCATTTGATTAAAATTTCTTGTAAAACATCCTCAGTTTCATGTATTGACCCTAAAAGTCGATAGGCAAGGCCAAACAAAAATGCTCGGCTTGCCTGAAATAGCTTTAAATCTTCATTACTGAAATTTGTGGTCGTATTCATTTGATTTTAGTGTTGAGCGATACCAATACGATTCCATAAATTAATCATACCAATGAGTAAAGTTAAAGCAGAGATTTGCGCTTCACTGAAATATTGAAGTAACACAACACGAAGAGGTTCATAGTCTGTTTGAACTTGTAGTGTTGTCAAAGCTTCTACCCAAGCAAATGCAGCTTTTTCTTGTACATTGAAATCTGAGCAGTGTCTCCAAACAATTAATCGATCCAAACGTGTTTGTGTTTCACCATCTGCGAGTGCTTCAGTAATGTGCATTTTGACGCAAAATGCGCGTTGATTGATTTGGGAGGCTCTGAGTAAGACAAGATGATACAGTGAACGTTCGATGAGTGTTGATTGCTCAATATATTGATGAACTTGTTGTAAATAGTGAATTGCATCTGGTAGATGTTTTTGCGGGTGGATATTATGACTCGACATTTTTATTTCCTAATTACAGCGGATTTGCTAATAAACTGACGATTCAGGGATATAAATTGTGACAGTTAAAAATACATTTAATTATAAATAATTGTATTTGTTATAAAAATTCTTAGTTTCTTTATAGTGTTTACTATTTTTCATTGAAAATTAATCATT
>NZ_DJLC01000204.1:3107-3957 GCF_002434875.1 Acinetobacter sp. UBA6526
ATTTTTCATTGAAAATTAATCATTCATCTAGCTTATCTTTCTACACGATTGATTTTTTAGGCGGAGATTGCACCCACAAGCCTAATGAAAAAGAGTAAACTTAGCGCTCTATTATTCGCCTTGTGGGTAAATTGATGCGACGTTTATCGACTCAGGATCAGAACTTTAAACAGGCTTTTGCTGAACTTTTAGCATTTGAAACTGTGAATGATCCTCAATTAGTACAAACCGTAGATCAAATTATTGCTGATGTTCGTCAGCATGGTGATGATCATGTACTTAAATTAACACAGCAGTTCGATCGACATCCAGCGCATCAATTCTCTGATTTAGAGTTAACTCAAGTACAACTCAAATCTGCATTTGATGGCTTAAGTTTTGAAATACGCGAAGCACTTGAACTTGCTGCTAAACGTATCCGTTCATTCCATGAGGCACAAAAGCAAGACGGCTGGACTTATGTCGATGAGTTAGGTAATACGCTAGGTCAAAAGGTTACACCGCTTGATCGCGTTGGGATTTATGTGCCAGGGGGATTAGCCTCATATCCATCATCAGTTTTGATGAATGCTTTACCTGCACATGTGGCTGGCGTGCCAGAAATTATTATGGTCGTACCGGCACCAAATGGTGAGTTGAATCCACTTGTATTGGCGGCTGCCTATTTAGCTGGTGTGAGTCGTGTGTTTACTATTGGTGGTGCACAAGCGGTTGCAGCATTAGCCTATGGAACTCAAACAGTTCCAGCTGTAGATAAAATTACAGGACCTGGCAATCGTTTTGTCGCAGCTGCAAAGCGCGCGGTATTCGGTCAGGTCGGTATTGATATGATTGCAGGCCCTTCAGAAAT
>NZ_DJLC01000204.1:4273-5116 GCF_002434875.1 Acinetobacter sp. UBA6526
TATGATTGCAGGCCCTTCAGAAATTTTGGTTTATGCTGAAGGGGAAAATAATGCTGAATGGTTGGCAATGGACGTATTGTCTCAAGCTGAGCATGACACTGTGGCGCAGGCTATTTTTATTACACCTGATGAAGTGCTCTTAAATGCAGTTGAAGCGGCTATCGAAAAGCATTTAAGTGAATTACCAAAAGCTGAAATTGCGAAAACATCGATTCAAAATCGTGGTGCATTAGTACTGGTAAAGGATCGTGCAGAAGCGATCGATCTAATTAATCAAGTTGCGCCTGAGCATTTAGAACTGTGCCTAGACGATGCTGAGTTGATGAGCCAAGAAATACGTCATGCAGGTGCAATCTTTATGGGACGTTACACCCCCGAAGCAATTGGCGATTATTGTGCAGGTCCAAACCATGTGTTACCGACTTCAGGAACAGCGCGGTTTTCATCACCACTCGGTGTTTATGATTTCCAAAAACGCTCAAGTCTGATTATGTGCTCACAGGAAGGTGTTAAAACTTTAGCGAAGACCGCCGATGTTCTTGCAGTGCAAGAAAATTTGGATGCCCATGCTCGCTCAGCACGTTACCGTTATCAATAACCGATTCGAGAAATAGATAGGGGCTGATAAGCCCCTTTTTTGAGACACAAAGAGAGTAGAAAAATGACGTTTACACCAGAGCAAATGCGTTTTTGGAGTCCAGAAGTTCGTGAGTTAGAGCCATATGTGCCGGGCGAGCAACCTAAAATTCAGAATTTACTCAAACTTAATACCAACGAAAATCCATATCCGCCATCACCAAAAGTTGTGGAAGCCGTGCAGGCAGTTTTAGCTAATCAAGCTGA
>NZ_DJLC01000133.1:0-4552 GCF_002434875.1 Acinetobacter sp. UBA6526
GCAGCATATTTTTGATTTAATGCACCAGCAATCGCATTGGCTGAAAGATCAGCGCCTTTACGTTCATCAAATGGTTTTAAGGTGACAAAGACGATCCCTGCACTTGAGCTGTTGGTAAAGCCATTGATGGATAAACCGGGGAATGCTACGGCACTTTCGACGCCGGGTTGTTTGAGCGCGGCATCACTCATTTTTCGAATCACAGTTTCAGTGCGGTCGAGTGAAGCACCATTTGGTAATTGGGCAAAACTAATCAGGTATTGTTTATCTTGAGCAGGAACAAATCCTCCGGGAACGATATATGAAATCCCAATGGTCAGACCAAGTAATGCAGCATAGACACCCATTGCTGAAGCTTTATGGGAAATGACGCGGTTCACGCCTCGACCGTATTTGTCCGAAGCACGAGAGAATACACGATTGAATAATGCAAAGAAGCGTCCAAAGACACGATTCATAAAACGCGTCAGTACATCAGGTTTCGCGTCATGACCCTTCAGTAACATTGCAGCTAAGGCAGGCGAAAGGGTAAGAGAGTTGAATGCTGAAATGACAGTTGAAATAGCAATCGTCATTGCGAATTGCTTATAAAACTGACCTGTTAAACCTGTCATGAATGCAAGAGGGACGAACACGGCAACAAGAGTCAGGGCAATCGCAATAATCGGGCCGCTCACTTCACGCATGGCACGATAAGTCGCATCTCTTGGGCTTAAACCTGCTTCAATATTCCTCTCAACATTTTCCACCACGACGATCGCATCATCGACTACGATTCCGATAGCGAGAACCATCCCGAATAGCGAAAGTGCATTGATGGAATAACCAAACGCCAGCATCAGTGCAAATGTACCAATTATCGAAACAGGTACAGCGAGTAAAGGAATGATGGATGCTCGCCATGTTTGTAGAAATAGGATTACAACCACGACAACTAGAGCAATCGCTTCAAGTAAGGTATGAATAACAGCCTTGATACTGGCACGTACGAACTGAGTTGGATCGTAAACAATGTCGTATTTAATCGAGGATGGAAAATCTTTAGAAAGTTCCTGCATGGTGCTACGCACTTGATCAGAAACTTGTAACGCATTAGCACCCGGTGCTTGGAAAATTGGAATTGCGACTGCTTGTTTATTGTCCAGTAATGAACGTAAGCCATATTGAGATGCTGCAAGTTCAACGCGTGCGACATCGCCGAGTTTGGTCACAGCACCATCAGCAGCTGTTTTTAAAATAATATCAGAGAACTCTTGTTCAGTACTTAAACGACCTTGAGCATTCACGGATAGTTGCAAGGGTGAATCATTGGGTGCAGCCCCGATAGTTCCCGCTGCAACTTGAATGTTTTGTTCACGAATTGCATTGACGACTTCAGTGGCGGTGAGATTTCGTTGAGCGACTTTCTGTGGATCTAGCCAAACTCGCATCGCATAATCGCCAGAACCAAACAGCCCAACTTCGCCAACACCCTGCAAACGAGCCAAACGATCTTTGACGTTGAGGACTGCATAGTTCCTCAGATAAGTCATATCGTAGCGGTTATCTGGAGATGTTAGATGCACAACCATGGTTAAAGTGGGCGAGCTTTTTAGTGTTGTAACACCTAAACGTTGTACGTCTTCTGGGAGGCGGGGCAACGCTTGCGAAACACGGTTCTGTACCAGTTGTTGTGCTTTATCTGGATCAACACCTAGCTTGAAGTTTACTGTAATCGTCAGGTTGCCGTCACTGTTTGCTTGGGACTGCATGTACAGCATGTCTTCAACGCCGTTAATAGATTCTTCTAACGGAGAAGCCACGGTCTCTGCAATCACTTTAGGGTTTGCCCCTGGATATTGGGCACGTACCACAACTGAGGGTGGCACAACTTCGGGATATTCGGAAATTGGAAGCTTAAAGACAGAAAGTAGGCCCGCCAGCAAAATCAATACTGACAGCACGCCAGCAAAGATCGGCCGATCAATAAAAAACTTAGATATATTCATATTGGATTAACCTTTGGCCGAAGTTGAGTTTTTGTCTGTAGGCTGAGGTTGTGAGGAGGTATTCTCTGCAATGATTTGCGCGTTTGGCATAGCAACAAGGTGTGGTGTAATTGGATCTCCGGGACGAATTCGTTGTAGACCATTGACCACGATACGTTCACCAGCTTTTAAACCAGCGTCAACGATTTGTAAGCCATCTTGTTGAGCACCCAGTTTAACTTCACGATATGCAGTTTGATTTTTGGCATCTACCACAACCACAAAGCGCTTGTCTTGATCTACGCCAATTGCAGTCGGATTGATGAGAATGGCTGAGCGAGGTTGTCCTCCACCAAGACGAATACGAGCGTAAAGTCCTGGGAGCATAACGCCTGTAGGATTTTCAAAAGTAGCGCGAACACGGATAGTGCCTGAAGTACTATCGAGGTTATTGTCGATGGAGCTGATATAACCTTCGCGAGAAAAACCAGACTCATTTGCAAGTCCCATATACACTGGCACTTGAGCTGAGTTTCTTTGGTTACTGATATATTTTAGGTAGGTTTGCTCATCTACATCAAAAGAGGCATATAAGCGCGAAACAGAGACTAGTCGAGTTAACACTTGTGCACCATTTCCAGCTGAAACTACGTTTCCAACCGTCACTTCTGCTCTAGAGATTCGACCACTGACAGGTGCAGTAATTCGGGTATATTCCAGATTTAATCGAGCAGATTCTACGGCAGCTCTGGCCGCTTGTAAGTTCGCATTTGCTGAGCGGGCTTCATTTTGAGCTTGATCAAGCTCTTGACGAGCAATGGCATTGCTTTCGATTAAGCGTTGGTTACGGCTGAGGTTTGCGGAGCTATACGTTACTTGTGCCTCGGCAGAGGCAAGTTGAGCTTTGGCGCGGTTGAGTTCTGCTTCAAATGGTCGAGGATCAATGCTAAATAGCAAATCGCCTTTATTGACTAAACTACCATCTTTAAAGTGGACAGCAATCAGTTTACCTGAAATTTGTGGGCGTATATCGACTTGATCAATCGCTTCTAAACGTCCTGAGTATTCTTGCCAATCGGTAATGGTTTTATTGACAACTGTGGCTACATCTACTGTGGTTGCGGGTTGAGAATTCGCTGCTGGGGTAGCTTTTGCATCTGCATTTTCTTGAAAGAGAAGAAAACTGCCACCTGTAGCAAAAATGGCAATAATGACAGCAGACAGCGTCAGCTGTTTGCGAGAAAGTGACATGAGGTGCTCCTAGTTATTTGGATCCCTGTTTTCAGACTTTTAGTTATGGTCTGTATGGGAGAAACAGGATTTATGGAATGAAAGGAGGATAAAAGTTTGTCAATAATGAATAAATACATTAAATTTGATAACACTATTCGTATTTTTATAATAATCGTTAGATAATTGTTTAGATTATTGGATTGGGAGTGGGCTTGTGGATTTATTTCATGCGATGAAAGTTTTTAATAAAGTTGTTGAAACCAACAGTTTTAGTTTGGCTGCCGATACGCTGGGTTTGCCACGAGCTTCTGTGACCACAACGATTCAATCTTTAGAAAAACATTTACAAGTTCGCTTGCTTAATCGAACAACGCGTAAGCTGAGTTTAACCCCAGATGGTGCTGTGTATTATGACCGTACCGTGAGAATCTTAGCCGATGTTGAAGATGTTGAATCTTCTTTTAATGATGCTGAGAGAGGGCCGCGTGGACGATTAAGGATTGATGTTCCTGTCTCGATTGGACGACTGATCTTGATTCCTCGACTACGTGAGTTCCATGCACGTTATCCTGACATTGATCTTGTGATTGGGTTGAATGATCGTCCAGTTGATTTGGTCGGCGAAGCTGTCGATTGCGCAATTCGAGTCGGTGAATTGCAAGACTCTAGTTTAATTGCAAGACGTATCGGAACTTTCCAATGTGCGACAGCTGCATCACCTTGTTATTTAAATAAAAAGGGTGTTCCGACCTCGATTGAGGATTTACAGAAAAATCATCAAGCGATTCATTTCTTTTCAAGTCGTACAGGTCGTAATTTTGACTGGGATTTTATGGTTGATGATTTGATTAAAAGTGTCAGTGTCAATGGGAACGTATCGGTTAATGATGGAGATGCCTATATTGATTTGGCGTTACAGGGATTTGGGGTGATTCAAGGGCCTCGTTATATGCTTACTGATCATTTAGAGTCTGGAGCATTAACAGAAGTACTCCCGCAGTGGACACCTGCGCCGATGCCGATTTCAGCGGTATATTTACAAAGCCGCCATTTATCACACAAGGTTAGAGTCTTTGTTGATTGGGTTGCAGAGTTATTTGCTGCCTGTCCGTTATTGGGTGGCAGTACGATGCCACTCGATCAGAAATGTAAATTTGCATGTGATCAAAAGACTAATCATGAATATACGATTCGTACTTTAGTGGAGCAGCATAATATTGCAGAAGCGAGAGCATTGAAAACTTAATTTAAAAACAATGTCACATTGTTTTTTATCGATATTATTCTAAAGCTCAATAATTATATTGATAAATTTCTTCATTTATCTTTTAGGGGTAAATGCTGTCATTTCT